>JBAVYC010000464.1:0-3811 GCA_049698595.1 Desulfobacterales bacterium
GTGTCGCCGGACAGACAGGCCACGGAGTCGGTCAGCCGGGTGGAGGGGCGGACTTCTTTGATGGTGTCTTCCAGCTGTACCCGGATATGCTTGAACAGACTCTCATACTGGCCCTTCTTCTCTTCGTCGACCTTGTCGATATCGAGATCACCTTTTTCTGCACTCCGCAGCTTTTTGCCGTCATATTCGTTAAGTGCCTGGGTTACCCATTCGTCGATCGGGTCGGTCATCAACAGGACCTCATAGTCCTTCGATTTGAGCTGTTCGAGCAGGGGGCTGTTGATCAGAGCCGTCATGTTTTCACCGGTGATGTAATAGATTTCCTTCTGGTCCGGCGGCATGCCCTCGACGTATTGCTGAAGCGACTTCCATTTGCCGTCGGATTTGGTGGTTTTGTAGCGCAGAAGGTCGGCGATTTTGTTTTTGTTTTCAAAATCGCTGTGGACACCAACCTTGATCACGGCGCCGAATTCATCCCAGAATTTTTCATATTTTTCCGGCGCCATGTTTTTGAGAAGATCGATGAGCTTTTTCACCAGGTTGCGACGGATATTGCGCACCAGGCGATCCTGTTGGAGGATTTCCCGGCTGACGTTGAGGTTGAGATCCGGCGTGTCGACAACGCCTTTCACAAACCGGAAATATTCCGGCATCAGCTCTTTGCAATCGTCCATGATAAATACACGTTTGCAATAAAGACGCACGCCGTGCTTGGATTCCGGATTGAAGATGTCAAACGGCGCTTTGGACGGCAGGTACAAGAGGGCGGTGTATTCGATGGTGCCCTCCAATTTAAGATGGAGCTTTTCCAGCGGTGGATTCCAGTCATGGCTGATGTGCTGGTAGAATTCTTCGTGTTCCTTGTCGGTGACGTCGGCTTTATTCTTGGTCCAGATGGCCTTCATGGAATTGAGGGTTTCTTCTTTTACCACCTTGCGCGTCGTTTCCCCGATAGGTTTATCGTCCTTATCCTTGAGCTGTTCATTTTCCGGGATCGGTTCGTCTGTCTCAACGTCCATGAAGATAGGATAGGCCACGAAATCCGAATGTTGTTTAACGATATTGCGAATCGTCCACTCGTCGGTGAAATCCGGATCGTCTTCTTCCTTTTTTTTCAACTCCAGGGTAATGACCGTACCGCGACCGCTTTTCTCAGCTTCCGTGATGGTGAATTCACCATCACCATGGGATTCCCAGCGCACCGCGGGATCTCCGTTGGCGGATTTGGTCAGCAGTGTTATTTTATCAGCCACGATGAATGAGCTGTAAAAGCCGACACCGAACTGACCAATCAATTCTGGGGTGAGAGTGGCCTCCTTGTTGAGCTGTTGCATGGCTTCGAGGAAGTCATTGGTGCCGCTTTTGGCGATGGTGCCGATATTCTCCAGCACTTCGTCATAAGTCATACCGATACCATTGTCTTCAACGGTCAGGGTATTTTTAACGGCGTCCCGTTCGATTTTTATTTTAAATTCCCCGTCATTGCCGAGTAGGCCCTCGTCGGTCTGGGCTTTGAAGCGCAGCTTGTCGATCGCGTCCGAGGCGTTTGAAATCAGCTCCCGCAGAAAAATTTCCTTGTTTGAATAAAGGGAGTTGATGATCAGGTTCAGCAACTGTTTGATTTCGGTCTTAAATTCATGCGTTTCGGTTCTCACGGTCATTTTTACGATTACCTCCTATCTTTTAGGTAGTGCCTTCAATTTTTGCATATAAAATGAGTGCAAATTAAAAATTGTCAAGCTGAGTAAATCACCTGTTTTCATGGATGAATCGGATGGATTCCGGGTTGGTGAGCCGGTTTGAGGACGTGTCATCTGGATTTGTTGAAAATAGATCTCCGTTCAAGTCTCATTTTCTGCGGTTTCAAATCGTTACATATTTGACGCTGATTTAAAGAATGCAGATGATTCCTTCCGGTTTATCGTTGGTGAAAAATGAGCACCGGATAAAAATGTAGCAGATTTTGATAGCGCCATTGCGACCCTGAATGACCAAAGATCGGGTGATAAATGCGGTTGCGGCGAATTGCAGAGGGGCGCTGCTGAAGCGCAGGCCTAGCGAGAATCGTCCTTATGGGATAAACTATAAAAAGTAAAAATATCGAAGCTTTAGGCATTAAAATTGCATTAACAGATAGTTTTATTATCGACAACATCTACAGATAAAACTCGCCAATATAAAGCAATTGCACGAAAATTGGACATGGGCGCTATTAAACACAAATATTGTCCAAATAAAAGAGGTATTTTCATAGTAAATTACGAGGTCTGAAGTTAAACATGTTTGTCCGGAGACTGAGAACTAAAATTGCGATTAATCTGGCGATGCTGTTGCTGTTGGCCATGGTACTGATCGATTTGGTTTCAATGGTGACTGTCAGACGCGAACTGATCCGTTCGGAGGTTTCACAGGCCGAACTGCTTTTGGCAATTGTCAAGGAGGACTTGCAAAACATCTTTATTAATACGACGGGGCCGATGGGTTTTGAACCCGGTTCCTTATTGATGAAAATGGTAAACGGCTCACAGATTGCCGGTGCACTGTTCTTGAAGGCCGGCGGTGATAAGGTTTATCTGGGCCGGCAATCTGATATTTCAGAAAACGAACTCGTCGGGTATACCCAACAGGCCCTAGTGACCGGTAAAAAAACAAATCATTTTTTTGGTACCACTTGGGGTATCATCTGGAAACAAAAGGCAAAATTGATACTTTCGGCACCTTTGTTAAACAACCAGGTGACCGTCGGCGGGATCAGTATCGTTTTGCCGCTCGAAAGAGTTTACGATACCCTCAGGCACTCACAACAAATCATATTTATTTATATCTCCATTAATTTGGCTATTCTCACGTATTTAGGAATTTACCGTATTTCCAAGCTTTACCTCTTGCCGCTCGGTAGATTGGCCAAACGAGCGGAAGACTATAAGGAAGATGATGAAATCATATTCTCGGTTCGCAAAGAAGACAATGAGCTCAACCGACTATCCAAAGCGCTAAACATAATGCTCAAGCGCATTTCAGCCGACAGGGAGAAGCTACGCTCCACTGTTCTGTCCCTTGAAAAAGCCAATCTGGAATTAAAAAAGGCCCAAAAGGAAATCGTTCAAGCCGAAAAATTGGCTTCCGCCGGCAGACTGTCGGCCGGGATCGCCCATGAAATCGGAAATCCCATCGGCATCGTCATCGGCTATCTGGAATTGCTCAAGCAAGAGGACATTACCGTAGCCGAGCGAGCTGAATATATTGACCGCACGGAGACGGAAATCGAGCGCATCAACACCATCATACGGCAACTTCTGGAAGTGTCGCGACCTTCCAATTCGGATCGTACGGCGGTATCCGTCCACGAACTAATCCAAGATACAGCCAGCGTCTTACGGGTTCAACCGCTCATATCAAACATTGACTTAGGGCTTAAACTGGCTGCCGAAGACGACCTTGTGCTGGCCGATGCCAGCCAGCTGCGGCAGGTATTTTTAAACCTGATTATCAATGCCGCCGATGCCATCTCAGTCGAGGGTGGCGATACCTGCGGTAAGCTGGAAATAACCACCGCGCTTGAGACGGATGGCGATCCTGGTGCCAAGAACCCCGCGGCCCCTTTGAAAATCAGGTTCATCGATGACGGGCCGGGCATCACCGAGGAAAATCTGGGTGATATTTTCGATCCTTTTTTCACCACCAAAGACCCCGGCAGGGGGACAGGGCTGGGCCTTTCAGTGAGTTTTATGATTGTCGAAAGTCTGGGCGGTACGATGACCGTGACGAGTGAAGTCGGTCAGGGAACGACGATGGAAATATCTTTGCCGCT
>JBAVYC010000465.1:0-5369 GCA_049698595.1 Desulfobacterales bacterium
GTGTGTTGATCAATGAGTTCCATAATTATATTTGGTTATAGCGGTTAGCCGGTTGGCCCATTAGCCGGCAACTTTTTTAATTTTAAGTGCTTGTAATCCGCTGCCGGGCTCAACGGGCAACGGAAAAACCGGTTAATCTCTACTCTGAAATCAAATGTTTAATCCCCTCTATCAGTCTCGCTTCAGTCGCGTTTTCCTGCATTACATCCAGTCTGAGCAGGTCCGGTTTATCTTCCAGCAGTGCGGATTTTTTAAGATACTTTTCGACCTCGCTGTTGTGGGCGGCCGTGGTTGTGTGTTCGGCAATGGTGATCCCCACTCTATTGGCGAAGGTCATCATTTTTTTCAACGCCGGTAAGCTTTCTTTACCATCGGTGTCCCAGTCATCGCCGTCGGTGCCGTGAAAGATGTAAATATTGTAGTCTCTGGCCAGACTTTCTCCTTCGATGATCTCGTTGACCAGTCGATAGGCCGAAGACACCTGGGTCCCGCCGGCGACTTTTGAATTGTAGTAGGTATAAAAATCCGGCACTTCCTTTGCTTCGGTATCATGCAGGATAAAACGAGTTTCCACCTGCATGGCATACTGATACAGCAGCCAGCTGTAAATCATCACATGCTGGGCCACCACCAGCGCCGTTGATTTTCCGGCCATGGACCCGGAATAGTCCCGCAGGAAGAAAACCAGGGCCTGGGACTCATAGTCTTTTTCGCGGGATAAAATACGATAGACCAGATCATTGGGTGCAATTAGAAAACGGGCCGGATCGATATCGCCATTGTCAGGCAGATTTCCCAGATGTATATTCGTTTCGACGATTTTGCGCAGGGTTGCTTTTTTGTCGAGCAGTTGACCGAAACCCCGGTGTTTGTCGGTCAAATCATAAGTGTAGCGGGTCAGCGAGCGTTTTTTGCCCTTATCCTTCAGATTAGGAAGCTCGAATTGCTCGGTAAGTATCTTGCCCAGATCATAGGCATTTGATTCCATTTCATGCTGCCCGCCTTCACCCTGACCGGGACCCTCGCCTTCCTGTCCATCCGGTGCCCGAACCGGTTGTTCGCCGATGACCTCTCCTTCTTCGCCATCGCCCGTGCCGCCGCTGGATTGATCTTCGTCCGTTTTAAACGAGGTGTCATGCAGAAACTTTTCCTCCACCGTGCTGGGTACGATGACGATTTTGTCTTTGCCGCTTTTGCCCGGTTTGATCAGGCGGCCCACATTGATCTTACGAGGAAAACCATCTTCTTCCCGCTGTTTATCGCGCTGGAGCAGTTCGTCAATGGATCGAATGCTGACGCTGGGAGTGCTGCGCATGGCAGTCATGCCCTGTAAATCAGTCAGATCGTGGAAAGCGTAAATATCCCGCAACGCCGGACCGGATGCTTTGGTATCGACCTCAGGCAGATCATGGCTGCCCGGATGATTAAGCTCCAGCCGTATCTTTTGATCCTGTTCGGGGGTGAGGCCGCTTTTTTTGAGTCTGTCATATAGGTCAATCAGTCTAGGATCCATATTCAATTACTTCTCATCCTCCTGGGTGCAGAAATACTCAATTGTCTTTTGGGCGCAGGTTTTACAGTATCCCAGTTTTTCTAACATCGTGTCGATCATACGATCGTAGAGTTTTTGATTTTCTTCGTTGGTTCGATTTGCCAGGGCACCGATCAGGCTGCCGGCACCGGCAATGTCGGACTTCAACCGCACATCGGTGACGGCCTTGACCAACTCAAGGTTGTCCATAAAATCATAATCCGGGTTGACGGATATCTTTTGGCCGTAAATTTTGCGGATGGAAGTGCGAAAGGACTCGCGCTGCTCCTCGCTCTTAAGTCCCAGCCGCTCCTCCACACTGTTGATATAGCGCTCGTCGATCTTCAGCGCCTTCAGTTCCCCGGTTTGCGGGTTCTTATATTTCCACATCTTATCAGGACCCAGATTTTCCGCGTCGATTCCGATGATCATGTTGACGTAATTCATCACATCTTTTCGAATCGCAAAGGGCTCGTCCATATACGCATTGAACATTTCGGTCATGATGCGTTCCCGGTACAATCCTTTGGCGGTTTTAAGGTCTTCAAGGTATTTGGTTCTGTCATTGGCTTCGGTAACATAATCCAGGATGATTCGATCCAGGGCTTTGAAAATGTCATAGGCGAACATGCATCGACCTTCATTGGTTTCCGAGCTTTCAATCGACAACTGGATCGCCCGTCCAAGGTTGCGCTGTCCCAGGCCTTTCTGACCAAAACGGTTAATAATGTTTGGATCCTGGTTAAGGGTGTCGATGACTTCGGCCAAAGTTTTGATGCTCTTTTCGCCGGCCACCTCTCCGGCAGAAAGTTTCATGGTTTCCACCGGCGTCAATTTTTCTGAACGCGGCAGACGCGACAAAACAACGGCAATGGAGGTGGCATAATTTAAATTGGGGTCCTGGTGCAGTTTTTCCCTGGTCAAGGTCGTCCGGGTTTCGCTTCCGATGGCATACTTTGTGAGGTCTTTTTGCAGCTTATAATTGGTGTTGTGGGACACGTAGCAAATGCGGCAGCGGTCGACAATAGGGGCCTCTTCTTTTTCGGACAGGAAGCGATGAAATTCCGAATTATTGCTGGTGGCGACGATCAGGGTATCAATGGGCCATTTATACCCGTCGATTTCAATACTGCGGTTCTGGATGACACCCAGGTAGACCTGTACCAGGTCCTTTTTATTTTTAAAAATTTCGTCACTGAAATGGATCCCGCCACCCGCCACCCGGGCCAGTGCGCCGCGTCTTAAATCAAACCGATAGGGGTTGTTGGTATCGGTGATGTGCAGCAGGCGCTGAATCGACTCCTCACCCAGCAGGTCGACCGAGGAGGAGGTGATTTTATCTTTGGCGGGGTATTTGCCGGTCACGGTTCCCAAACTTTCAGTTAGCGGCACCGGGATGATTTCTATGAATTTGAGCATTTCATCGATCGCGCCACCTGTAAAGTTCCTGATATCATTCCAAATATAACCGCTGCAGGCTCCTATGGGGCGATAATTTTCATACGCAGCTTCAACTTGTTTGTCTGAAAAGCCGATTTGTTTGACAAGAAATTCTCTATTTTGATCAGGATCTTCAAACAGATTCATCGCCAGGATCATCGGGTCTTCATAGGTTTGTGATTCAATCGTGGCGATTCGGCCATAATTTTCCAGCTTAGCGAGATTTAAAAATTTGAACGTGTATTTGCGATTTTTTTCTATTGACAGGAAATCGCGATATTTAGCGGACAAAAATTCAACCAAAAAGGTTTTACCGTTTCCCGGCTCGCCCACCAGCACAAAGGCCATTTCTTTGGATGATCCACCCTCGGCCGCGTCTTTGACATAGGAGACGAAACTGTTGATCTCATCGTACATGCCGATCACATGCTTGGATCCCTCACGGAATAGACTGAAATCATATGTTGTTTTACCGTTAACCACCGCTTTGGTAATTTCGCTGTCCAAGATCATTCGCGATACACCCTGAAAAGCATTTTCAAAACATCGATTGCCTTCCTTTACTTCGGTCAGATGGTGGCGGAGTGTGTTAGCGTTATTAGACATTTTTCCTCCCCGAAAGATTCGAATTAATTATTTGTCGGCCATTGCCCTGCAAACCACCCAGTAGACCGCTGTTGTGTTATTCAGAAATATCAGATTGTAGTGGGGTTGAGGGTAATCTTAAAAAGTGCAGCTTTTGCCGTTGGGCGAGTGATCAGCAGAGAGGTTTCGTAATTTTCCAGTATTTCCAGGTGTGCGAGCGTCTGAATTCCCAATGGCCTACAGCAATATCGTAAGCACTAATCCTCAGGTGGCAACCCCGTTCAGGCTGTTGAAAACAGATTTTAAACGGTAACGCTTTTATGACATTAAAATGACGGTTTTTTTATCTTTTCGGCAATAATTACAGCAATAATGTTCGTTTCAATTCCAGCATATTTAAGGTTTCGGGTCGATAATTTCAAACAAAAACTTGATTTACACTTTAATTTCAATAGTATTTCAGATAGTTATTACGCCGGGCGTTATTAAATGAAACGGCTTGCCAAAAGCTTGGTCGCAAGATAAAGTATCTCATTACAAGCTTTGCCTATAATTGATGCAATATTGATACCATGGGAAGCAGATAGGTTATTGAAAGTATGAAGTTTTGGAAACGGGCGGCATTTTATGCCTTTGGCTGGGTTGCTAAAATTGTGGCAACTTCATGGTTGAGCACCTGTCGTATTTCGGAGTTCGGCCGCGGCATAGAAAAACGCTATTTAAGAGATAATCCCGGAAAAGGACTCCTTTACGCCAGCTGGCACAGGGGCTTGTTTTTTGTTATTTACTGGTATCGCAACCAGAGCACCGTTTCAATTGCCAGTGCCAGTGAAGACGGCGAACTGGCAGCCCAGGCGGCCAAACGGTTTGGATGGATAACAGCCAGGGGTTCTTCATCCCGGGGCGGCAGAAGGGCCTATCGTGAAATGGAAGCGCTCATTAAAAAAGGACACAAAGGCGGGCTGGTGGCGGATGCTCCCAGAGGACCGCGATTTGTTTCCAAACCGGGGATAATCTATCTGGCCAAACGTACGGGGCTTCCAATAATACCGGTGATATGGAGCGCGGATCGATGCTGGAAATTACAAAGCTGGGACCGGACCATTATTCCCAAACCTTTTGCCCGCATTGTTGCCCTTTACGCGGATACCTATTTATTTGTGCCGGACGACGCCTCCCGGCAAGAGTGCGAGAATTATCGCCGCCAACTGGACCAGATGCTCAATCACATCATGTATCAGACCGACCATTTTTTCAAGACCCCGGGCGTAACGGATCCCCGTCAAATAGAAGTGCCGGAACCGGTACCGCTGCCGGACTGATTTGAATTTGGAATTTTAATGATTTTCATTAAGTATGACGTTACCCAGGGTGCCGCTTTCTCTGGTATTGCAATGCGGTGTGAAATCGGCTATTTATTTGAGTAAATCGAGGAAATTGAGAGGTTGACTATGAAGAAGGAAATTGCGGATGTTTTAAACGGGAGCAAACCCCGGGGTTGGAAAAGAATCGAGGTGGATTTTGGGGATGATATTCTGGACATTGAGGTACCGGCCGACTGTGAAATATTGAGTATGCCATCCATGCCCTGTCTGGTCGATTCAGCGGCAGAAATTACCCAAGCCTTGAATCAGCCGACAGGTTCACCGACCCTATCCGAAATTATTCATTCAAAGGGGAAGCCCGTTGAAAACCTTACGGTTTGCATTACGGTATCGGATATCACCCGTCCCGCGCCTTACAAAGGGGAAAACGGCTTGTTGCTGCCCCTGCTTGGACTCATTGAACAGACCGGCGTAAAAAGAGAGAACAT
>JBAVYC010000466.1:0-24511 GCA_049698595.1 Desulfobacterales bacterium
GCCTTGTAACCACGAGGCATCAGTATAATTTAGGCGATGTCGCGGAAAGGGACATAAAATCTCCCAGGGATTTTTTTATTGAAGATCAGGCGGCCACCGAAATCAATCGCCGGCAATCAGTGGAAAACGTACTCACGGTTTACGATTACGATTCCGATCTTGTCAGGGTTTTGACCCGCAAGGTCGCTGCAGTTTTTGCAGAAATGAGGGCTGCTTCCGATGTTCAAGACATCGCCGAAACACAGAAACCAAATTCAAATGACAGCTCCGCTGAAATGGTGGATGCCGCTAACAACCCGTCAAAATCGGTTATTGCTGATAAACGAAAGTACCTTGAAGAAAAACTCGGAATCCGGGTGACCGAAGGAGCTTACAGAGCTCTTGAGGAAGTGGAATTTTCAAAAACAATTTCTGATCTCATCAACCGGATATTGTTAGAAATATTAAGTAACGGGGTGGTGACCAATAAGGAAATCCTGCTGAAAGAATCAGAAAAAGGCATTATCCTGCGAAATGTCAGCACCAAAAAGGAACAAAAACTAAATCAGTTAAAGAAATTATATGGCCTCGACCAGGCCAAAACCATGGTTCGGATCGTAGGCCAACCGCTGCTCAGCGACCTGGACTATGGCCTTTTGAACCTGATCGTGGATTTTGTACAGCGGCTCATCCAGCCAAATATTACCTTGAACCGCAGCGAGACCCAGGAGCGCAAAAACCAATCAGCCGCGGGAATCAAACCCGTCCTTCACAAAATCAAAGCCGGTGAAATGCTTTTGCGCGAGGGGGAACTGGTCACCGAGGTCCAACTGCTAAAGCTCCAGACCCTCGAGACCCAGACGAAAAAGGAACAGTTTTTTTTAACCAGTATCGGCGCGGCCATGCTGTTGATATGTCTGCTCATTACCACCTACATTCTCTATTTAAACCAGCCGGGCCAATTGACGGCGCAACACAATAAAAGCCTGCTTTTTATGGCGAGTGTATTTTTGACCTTTTTCTTTCTTGCAGAACTCAGTTTTAAACTATCCGAGGTTCTAACTCAAAGCTCGGAGATTCCCATTCATATGTCCTCGATATGGTTTGGGATCCCATTGGCGGCGGGTGCCATGATAATTTGTGTCTTCATGGGAGTGACGATCGCGATGCCGCTGGCGGCGGTCATGGCGGTCTCTTTTGCCGTCATATTTGAAAACAGCCTGACAATTTTTCTCTATTTTCTGATAAACGGCACCATGGCGGCCTACTGGATCAGACCTTGCAGGGAGCGCAAAGTCTTCATTACGACCGGCGCCAAACTCGGATTGCTCAATATTCTGCTGGTAACCTCGATTAATTTCTACCTGGCCGAATTGTCCGGCGCCAAACTTCTGTGGGACTGGGCCTTTGGGTTTATGGGCGGAATCGGCGCAGGCATCGTTGCCGCCGGAATAGTGCCGCTGGTTGAAATCACCTTCGGCTATACCACGGACATCTCGCTTCTCGAGCTAGCCAGCCTGGATCGGCCGATTCTGCGAAGGCTCATGATCGAAGCGCCGGGGACCTATCATCACTCTGTCATCGTTGGATCCCTTGTGGAAGCTGCGGCGTCTGAAATTGGAGCAAATCATTTGCTGGCCAAAGTCTGCGGGTATTATCACGATATCGGTAAAATTAAGAAACCGCTGTATTTCATCGAAAACCAAACAAGCGGTGTAAATAAACACGACCATCTGGCACCTTCCATGTCCAGCCTGATTTTGATCTCCCATGTCAAAGACGGCGTGGAGATTGCCGCAGAAAACAAACTAGGTCACCTTATCATCGACACTATCAGACAACATCATGGAACCAGCATCATCAAATATTTTTATGAAAAAGCCAGACAACAAAAAGGAGATGGCTCTGTCAATATCGACAACTTCAGATACGCCGGTCCCAAGCCCCAAACCCGTGAAGCCGGATTGGTAATGCTGGCCGATGTCGTTGAAGCAGCATCAAGAACCTTAGACAATCCGACACCATCCAGAATCAAGGGTCTTGTCCAAAATCTAATCAACAATATATTTTTCGACGGGCAGTTGGACGAATGCGAGCTGACCCTCAAAGACCTGCACAAAATCGCCAACAGCTTCGATAAAATGTTATATGGTATTCACCATCATCGGATCGAATATATCGAAAAAAATACGCCCACTGGTGAAAATGGTAGAAAAAAGGCAAAGAATGGAAGTCCTGATAGACAACCAGCAAAGCTCTTACGGGATGCCGCTGAAAAAAATACGCCGGACGGTGGAAGTCATCTTAGGCGCTTTAGACTGTCCTGATGGAGAAATTTCGATTCTTATCGTCGATGATCCCCAGATAGAAAAGCTTAACCGGAAATATCTTAACCGCACAGGTCCGACAAATGTAATCGCTTTTTCCATGCGCGAGGGCGAATTTTCGAATTTGAGCCCGCAGCTTTTAGGCGATGTGGTAATCTCGACGGATACGGCTGCCAAAGAGGCCCAAAATTCCGGCATGAGCATGGAGCAACGCTTCAGCGAACTGCTGGTGCACGGCATCTTACACCTGTTTGGCTATGACCACGAAAATTCAGAACAGATGGCACAAGAAATGGAAAAAAAAAGCCGGGAACTGTTAGACATAATTCGAGATGTCTGAAAATATCGAATGGTAGATTGATAAAAATTAGTTGAAAAAAATCGGAGAGGAGATTAATGGCCGGATTAGCGGTAAAAATTGACCAGGTGGCAGCCTTGAGAAATGCCCGCAACAGCCGATCCCCGGATCCAGTGACAGCGGCCACCATGGCGGAATTGGCCGGGGCGGATGGTATTATCGTCCATCTGCGGCTGGACCGTAAGCACATTAAGGACAGAGATGTGCGAATTTTACGCAATGTCGTCCAGACCAAACTCATCCTGGAAATGGCCTCGACCGCCGAGATGGTCGGCGTGGCCTTGGACATAAAACCCGATCTGGTTACCCTGGTACCTGAAAAGCGCGAAGAATTCACCGTGGATGGAGGTCTGGATCTTATTGTACACCGTGCGGATGTCTCCGATACCGTCGCGACGCTCCAAAATAGCGGCATACCGGTTGGGCTGCTGGTGGACCCTGAGCCCGAACAGATAAAACTGGCCCACAAGATCGGTGCCTCTTTGGTAGAGATACGCAGCGCGACTTACAGCGACGCAAAAACTGCTCAAAAAAGACACCAGGCCTTTTTAAACATTATTGATGCCGTTAAACTCGCCCACAAATTGAAGTTCAGTGTTAAAATCGGTCGCGGGTTGTGCTATAAAACGGTAAAAGTATTCAAAAACATCGATGAAATCGATGAATTCAGCATCGGTCACAGTATAATTTCGCGGGCTGTACTGATTGGAATGCAGGCAGCGGTGGCGGACATGCGAAAACTGATTTTGGTGCTGTAAGGGGCGTGTTTTTCAAAATCAGGATAAATACACCGTGGAGTCTTGTATGATACTCGTTACCGCCAATGAAATGCAGCAAATGGATCGACGGACCATCGAATCCTTTGGCATCCCCGGCAGAGTGCTGATGGAAAATGCCGGTCGGGGGGCAACCCGGTTTTTTTTTGAGCAGTTTTCAGACTTAAAAAATAAGCGCATCGGTGTCATCGCCGGGCGCGGCAACAATGGTGGCGACGGCTTCGTAATGGCCCGTTATCTAGCCCAATCCGGGGTTGCCGTACAGGTGTATCTTCTTGCTGCGCGCAGCCAGGTCAGGGGTGATGCCGCCGCCAACCTTAATCTCCTAAAGCCGCTCGAAATTCCGGTAACCGAAATCCCGGATGAAAAATCATTTTCAGCCCATCATTCCGACCTGGCCGATTTGGATGTATGGATCGATGCGATTCTCGGCACCGGATTGAAATCGGATGTCAAAGGATACTTTCAAAGCGTCATTGAGTTTATCAACGCGCTCAACAAACCCGTTTTTGCTGTCGACATCCCGTCAGGACTGAATTCAGACACCGGCCAACCTTGCGGGACATGCATTCGTGCCAATGCTACGGCAACCTTTGGGTTTGCCAAAACAGGACACATGACCTATCCGGGAGCGGGTTATACCGGTGTGCTTGAAATCGTTGACATCGGAATTCCCCCATATATTGTTGCATCCGTGGGGCCCAAACAGTTCCTATTAACAGCGGATCTCATCAAATCTTATATGACACCCAGAACTGAAGACGCCCACAAAGGTACAACCGGACATCTGCTGGTTGTTGCCGGATCCCCCGGAAAAACCGGTGCCGCTGCAATGACATCTATGGCTGCATTGCGGGCCGGCGCAGGACTTGTGACGCTGGGCATTGGTCAAAGCTTGAATGCAGCCTTGGAAGCCCAGATGCTGGAAGCCATGACGGTCCCGTTGCCGGAAGGCCGGGACGGTGCCCTCGGCGAGTCCGCTTTCGACGCCATCCAAGATTTGATGCCCGGTAAAAGGTGCCTGGCCCTCGGCCCCGGTCTGGGACAGGCATCTGAAACCAAAAAGCTGGTTCGCAAAATCATAGACGAAAGCCAAATTCCCGTGGTCGTGGATGCCGATGGGATTAACAATCTGGCCGGCCAGCTGCAAATCCTTAAAAAGGCACGGGTGCCAATCATTTTGACTCCCCATCCCGGCGAAATGGCCCGTCTTTTGGATGTGGGCACCAACAAGATTCAGCAGGAGAGGATAAGTAGCGCCCGTAGCTTTGCGGTTGAATTCGGTGTTCATATCGTCTTAAAAGGCGCCCGGACGGTTATCGCGCACCCGGACAGACGGATCTTTATCAACACCACCGGCAATGCCGGCATGGCCTCGGGTGGCATGGGAGATGTACTTACTGGAATCATTGCCGGGCAAATCGCCCAGGGATTTTCTCCGGAGTCCGCCGCCCATGCCGGTGTATATCTGCACGGAGCCGCAGCCGACAGTCTGGCCCAATCCATCGGGCCATATGGTTACCTGGCCGGTGAAGTCATGCGTGCCATTCCCGGTGAAATTAAAAAGCTTGTTAACAGTGATCAGTAGACAATTTCAAATAATGACCCGCGCTGTGGCTGAAACCCAAAAGTTGGGGCAAACAATCGGCAAATGGATCCAACAGCCTCTGGTCATTGCACTCACCGGCGACCTTGGAAGCGGCAAGACCGCCTTCGTACAAGGTCTGGCCGAAGGGCTTGAGGTTCCGGGTCAATATTATATTACCAGCCCGACATTCACTTTGATCAACGAATACCCCGGCCGCTTACCCTTGTTTCATATTGACCTATACCGGCTGGATGATAGTAGCGACCTTCAAGATATCGGCCTGGACGAACTGTTGTACGATCGGGCCGTTTTTGCGATAGAATGGGCGGAAAAAATGTCGGGCGACCTGCCTGCCGGACATCTGGCCATGACATTTGAAATTACCGCTGATGACTATCGCAAAATAAGTCTGATTGCATATGGACACAGTCCAGCTGATCTGCTAAAAGCACTTGAATTAGATAAACATATCTTGGGGGCTAAATGAGCTTAATCGTACAGAAATTCGGTGGAACTTCAGTAGCGGATATCGAACGTATCCGCCATGTGGCCAAGCGGGTAAGCGCAACCTATGATCAGGGCAACGATGTGGTCGTCATCCTGTCTGCCATGTCCGGAATTACCGACCATCTGATAGACATGGCCCGGGAAGTAACCGAATCGCCTGACGGTAGGGAGCTTGATGTACTTCTAGCCACCGGTGAGCAAACAACTTCGGCCCTTCTGGCCATGATGTTAAAATCAATGAACTACTCCGCCCAGTCACTGCTGGGATACCAGGCCGAAGTGTTAACGGATTACTGCCACGGTAATGCCCGCATTGTCGACATAAGAGCTGATCGAATTAAAAGATTACTCCAAGAACGTCACATCGTCGTGATAGCCGGCTTCCAGGGTTGCGACCCCGACGGTAATATTACAACCCTTGGGCGGGGGGGGTCGGACACCTCCGCAGTGGCCATTGCAGCGGCCCTCAAAGCGGATCTTTGTGAAATATATACGGATGTGGATGGTATTTACACGGCCGATCCCAATATCTGTCAAAAAGCCAGAAAGCTTTCCGCGATATCCTATGACGAAATGTTGAATATGGCCAGCCTGGGCGCCAAGGTGCTGCAAATTCGTTCGGTCGGATTCGCCAAAAAATTTAACATCCCCGTGCACGTCAGATCATCGTTCAGTCAAGAGGAGGGAACCATGGTTGTCAATGAAAATTCCGGCATGGAGCGACTCGTCGTATCCGGTGTTACCCACGATAAAAACCAGGCCCGTATCACGTTGAAGAAGGTTCCCGATCAACCCGGAATTGCGTCTAAAATTTTCACGCCCATCGCCGCGGCCGGGATTATCGTGGATATGATCATCCAAAATACCCGGGCCGGGGGCCAGACCGATTTGACCTTTACGGTTCCGAAAGTTGAGTTTAAAAGGGCACTTGAACTGGAGGAAAAGATCGCCGCAGACATCGGCGCCGAAGAGGTATTCGGCGATGAAAGCATTGCCAAAGTCTCGGTTATCGGTGTCGGGATGAAGGATAACTCCGGCGTAGCATCTACCATGTTTCGCACGCTTTCCGAGGAAAATATAAATATTATCCTGATCAGCACCTCGGAAATCAGAATATCCTGTGTTATCGAAGAAAAATATGCCGAACTCGCCGTGCGGGTGCTACACACCGCCTTTGGGCTGGATAAGGAAGACTGAAACCCGGACAAACCGGAATTGACGATTGAATATTTGTGGATGTCGCTTCTCTCCGTCAATTTAAATATTCAATTCTTAGTTGAACATCGCCAATCAGTTTAGCATGAAAAATTTAAACCCCGATCAATTGATATTTACCCTGCTATTGGGTGTGATTATCCTGGGGCTTGCAATATATCGATTGTTCAAATGACGGATGCAATTTCGTCTGCAATGCGTACGGCCGCCGCCCGGGAATCCGAAGCATCCCGTATCGGCCTTCCGATTACCAGGTAATCCGATCCATTTTTAACCGCCTGGGCAGGTGTTGTGACCCGCCTTTGATCGTCTTTTCCGCCAAGCGACCATTGGGGCCGAATCCCCGGTGTAACCGTCATAAACTCATTTCCGAATTGCGCCTTGATCGTAGCGGTTTCAAGTCCGGAGCAAACCACACCGGCACAACCGGCCGTCTTGGCCATACCGGCCCTTTGCAACACCAGGGCGGATACGTTCCGGTAAAAATCCGGGCGGTATCCGGCGGTTCTGATATCATCCGCAGTCACGCTGGTCAATACCGTCACACCCAGGATATGAACCTTCCCCTGGCCACCGCCAACTGCGGCTTCAAGCATTTTGAGCGTCTCACCACAGTGAACGGTCGCAAATTGGATGTCAAGATCGGCAATTCCGGCCATAGCTCGAAAAACGGTCGCCGGTATGTCATGCAGTTTCAAATCCAAAAACACACCGGCTGTACCAGCTGCATTGATAAATCGAACGATATCCGGTCCTGATCTGATAAAAAGCTCAAGCCCTACCTTAAACAATCCCACCTGATCGGCAAGCAGCTCAACATAGCTTTTGGCTTCATCCGAAGATGAAACATCCAGTGGAAAGATAATGTAATCTTTGGCCGGTCTCATTTCAAACTCCTTCGTCACTCGTCATTCCCATAGTGCTGTCTAACCCAGTGCAGGTATTCTCCGTTTCTAACCCGTTGCACCCAATGGGAATTGTCCAGGTACCACTGAATCGTTTTTCGAAGTCCGGTTTCAAAAGATTCCAGGGGGGCCCAGCCCAATTCTTTTTCCAACTTGCTGCAATCAATCGCATATCTCATATCATGGCCCGGACGATCTTTAACATAGGTAATCAGATCCCTGCGAGACGTCCGGTCTGCTTTCGGAACCATTTCATCGAGCAAATCGCATACCATGGTGACCGTTTCGATATTGGCCAATTCACACCGGCCGCCGATATTATAAGTTTGGCCCCGGGTACCCTCTTTCATTATCTCCCAGATGGCCCGGCAGTGGTCGTTAACAAACAGCCAGTCTCTGACATTACGGCCGTCTCCATATACTGGAAGGGGTTTGTCTTCCAAAGCGTTTAATATTATCAAAGGAATCAATTTTTCCGGAAACTGGTAAGGTCCATAATTGTTGGAACAATTGGATATGGTCACCGGCAACGCATAAGTCTTGTTGTAGGCCCGGACGAGATGATCCGAGGCGGCCTTGGATGCCGAATACGGACTGTTTGGTTTATAAGACGTTTTCTCGGTAAAAAAACCATCAGAACCCAACGAACCGTAAACCTCATCTGTGCTCACATGATGGAAGAGAACCAGACGATCGGAATTTTGACGGGAAACCTCCAGGAGATTGAATGTCCCTTCGATGTTGGTTTTAATGAAGGCATCCGGCGCAACAATCGACCGGTCCACATGAGATTCGGCGGCAAAATTGCAGACGACATCGATTTTATAAGATTTGAATGCATGGCTCATGGCGTCCGGATCGCATATATCCGCTTTTATGAATACATAACGCTCAGGATTTGATTTTTCGATATCAGCCAGGTTGTCGGGATTGCCGGCATAGGTTAGCTTGTCGACATTGATGATGCGCCCGTCAAAATCGGAATGCAGCAACAGGTAGCGAATAAATCCGGTTCCGATAAACCCGCATCCGCCGGTAACCAAAAGATTTTTCATGGAACCTCCTAATTTTAAACGTGGTACGAAATCAAAAACAAATCTGTTTCTTATCTTAAATTCTAATAATCATAAAGGATTTTCTCTGGCCTTACAAAAAATCTGTTGAAATAATCACACATTGTATGTATAAATATATATTCGTAGTATTTACAGATAAATACGGATAAGCTTTGAAAAATTTGAAATCTTGGAATTTAGCTACAGATTTAGTTTTCAATAATACTTAATGCAATTTTTTCTACCGGTTTAACCTGCGCTCATCCATGTTCGTGAGAAAGTTAAATGCAGTTATCCGAAAATCAGCAAAAAATGTTACGAATGCTTCCAGGGGTGGACCACATCCTCGAGCTTGCCGGGGCGATAGCGTTTTTTGATAATATCCCCAAAACGGTAATGGTCAATTCAATCCGCGAAACCTTGGAAACCCTGCGAATTGGAATTCTTGCACCAGAGCGCAATATTCGCGCGGAGAGCTTGTCCGAAGAGCGGATCATCGAAATGGTCGCAGCGGTGGCTAAAAAAGCCATGTCGTTGAATTTAACAAACCTGGTGAATGCCACCGGAATAGTAGTGCATACCAATCTGGGCCGGTCTCTGCTCCCGGGGCCGGTGATTGAAAATATCGCGGCCATTGCCGGCCGCTATTCAAATCTCGAGTATGACCTTGAGGCCGGTAAGCGCGGTTCACGCTACAGTAATATAGAGGATATCCTCTGCGAAATCAGCGGCGCCCAGGCTGCCATGGTGGTTAACAACAATGCCGGCGCCGTTTTGCTTTGCCTGGACACTATTGCCCGTGGCAGAGAAGTGATTGTCTCCCGGGGCGAGCTTGTGGAAATCGGCGGTTCATTCAGAATTCCGGATGTGATGGCGAAAAGCGGCAGTGTCTTGAAAGAGGTCGGTACCACCAACCGCACCCACAAGCAAGACTATGAGAATGCCGTAAATGATAACACCGCCCTGCTACTGAAGGTGCATCGCAGCAATTACAGCGTCATCGGTTTTACGTCCGAGGTCTCCCTAAAAGAACTGGTTGAAATCGGTAATCGACATAGCAGGCTGGTTATGGAAGATCTGGGAAGCGGCACTTTCATCGATTTTTCAAAATACGGTCTGGTTAAAGAACCCACCGTACAGGAATCGGTGGCCGCCGGTGCCGATGTGGTGACATTCAGCGGCGACAAACTTCTCGGAGGACCCCAGGCAGGAATTATTGTAGGCAAAAAGCACCGCCTGGAACAAATCAAGAAAAACCCGCTAGCCAGGGCCCTGCGTATTGACAAGCTGACCCTGGCCGCTCTTGAGGCCACTTTCTGCCTTTATCGTGATGAAGCAGAAGCAGTTCGACGGATACCGACCCTGCGAATGTTGACAATGGATATAAATGAAATTGAACAAAAAGCATGGAAGCTGAAGGAAAACCTGAAGAAATTAGACACCTCCCGGCTTCGAATCGACCTGACTGAGCTTTTCTCAAAGGCCGGCGGCGGAGCGTTGCCGCTTCTGGAACTGCCGAGTAAATGCCTGAGGATAAAAATTGAGGGGCTTTCCGTTAATACTCTGGAAAAAAACATGCGAAAAAATTCACCGCCTATTATCGGACGTATTGAAGATGATGCGTTTATCATAGATCCCAGAACATTGCAGGATGACGACTTGCCGATCATTGAATCGGCATTTGAACACGTGTTGAAAAGAGTTTAAACATGACCCATAAAACAAAAACGGTAATTCAAAGACGCGGATCTGCACGAAATTTTCTGTTTTCGAAAACGGACATCGGACGGATCAAGGATGTAGAAAGAAAAAAGGCTGTCGGTGTCAGTGAGGTGTTGCAATCTGTTTTTCCGGATATGCTGGCCGGCAGGAGTGCCATCGACCAGGCCGCACAACATCTGGATTCTGTCGACCAATTCACGGCCCTTGCCATCGGGGTAGACCAGACCCGGCGGGCGGAAGAGAAATATTCCAACCCCGGTGCGCTTGACGAGCATGTTGAAGTTGCCGGAATACTAGAGACGATCTGCCGGGAGAAAAGCGGTTTATGGGGCACCCTTGAAACCGGATTATTCTGCAGTATTTTCCCAGGAACAAAACAATCGGAGGGTCTTGAAATAGCCCGCGACATTCAAGACCGACTGGCTGAAAAAGCCGAACAAACGGTTACCATCGGAATTGCCTCGTACCCGATCAGCGCCTTTAAAAAATCCGATATGATCGACAATTCTCGCAAGGCGCTCGACCATGCGGCCTTTTTTGGACCCGGCAGCGCGGTGGCCTTTGATGGGGTAAGTTTAAATATCAGCGGTGACAAATTATATGAAAATGGGGATCTGCAGGGGGCCATCGACGAATTCAAGCGCGCCCTTTTAATAGATCCTTCCAATGTAAACGTCCACAACAGTCTTGGAGTTTGCTTCGGCCTGCAGGGCGAATATGAATCGGCGATTGAGGAATTTAAGCATGTTGCTTCCATAGACCCCGGAGATTACATGGCGATGTTCAATCTGGGCCTGGTTCATGTGCTGAGAAAGCAGCCCGAAAAGGCCCTGGAATTCTTTCTCAATGCCGATAAAATCAATGGCGATGTGTATGAGGTCGCCTTTCAAAGCGGAAAACTCTATTTTGAGTCAGGCCATCTGGAAAAGGCGAAACCGTTTCTAGAGCGTGCAGCAAAACTTGATCCGGATTCAGGTGCGGTTTATCGCTATCTGGGTGACTGCTATGCTGCCGGCAACCTGACGCAGGACGCCATCTCGGCCTATAAAAAAGCCATCAGACATAACCCCCACGATGCAGCCGCCATGTCGGCACTGGGATGTCTATTTGATGATCAGGGCGAAAATCCGGAAATCACCCTGATGTTTTGTCAGGAAAGTGTCGGGCTTTCACCAGAAAACGGTCTTTTTCGCTACCGGCTGGGCCGACTGTATTTTAGACAGGAGCGCTTTGACGATGCCTTAAAAGAGTATGAAAAAGCTGAGCAGTTCGGCTATGATGCCGCCCGGGATATTCAAGAAATCAAAGAGCGGCAGGCTGCAAAATGAAAGATATCATCCACGAAATTCTGGAAGCCGGCATCGAAACAAAACGCCACTGCATCGAAACAAATGTCGACAATCTCATCAAGGCGGCCGACATGCTGGCTTCCTGTATTGCATCCGGCAATAAAATCCTGATTTTCGGCAATGGCGGCAGCGCCGCAGATGCTCAGCATTTGGCGGCCGAATTCGTCAACCGCTTCCAAATTGAGCGCCCTCCCCTGGCAGCCATTGCCTTGACAACCGATACGTCCATTCTCACCAGCATCGGCAACGATTATCATTTCGATGAAATTTTTTCCAAACAAATTCAAGCGCTCGGGAAAAAAGGCGACATCGCCTGGGGTATCAGCACCAGCGGTAATTCTCCCAACGTCCTCAAGGCAGTTACGGCCGCCAACAAAATAGGGATTGCAACCATCGGCATGACCGGCCGGGCAGGCAAATTGGGCGATTGTGCCGATCTCGTGTTCGCTGTTGAATCGGATACCACCGCCAGAATACAAGAAACCCATATCATGTTAGGGCACATAGTGTGCGATCTTCTGGAGCGCAAATTGTATCCCGAGGCATTTTAAAATTAAGGATTATCATGCCACAAAAATTCAGCCCCATAGACCTCAACGCGGTAAATACCTACAATCTTTCCGATCGAAAAAGCAAGGTAACTGCAGAGGATTTTGCCAAGACCTGGCAGAAAGGCGCCTCTTACCGGACTTTTCTGGATAATTTGCCCAACATCCTGGCGGGCAATCAATTAAAGAGTGTCATAGCCGCCATCGTCAAGGCTTACCGCCACAACCACACGATTCTGTTCGGCATGGGTGCTCATGTAATCAAGGTCGGCCTTAATCCCATCGTAATCGATCTGATGGAACGTAGGCTAATCACAGGCGTGGCCATGAACGGCGCCGGCATCATCCATGATGTCGAACTTGCCATGGTCGGCCGGACATCAGAAGATGTCGCCGCTGCCCTGGACGACGGTTCTTTCGGCATGGCCCGTGAGACCTGTACTTTTTTAAGTGAGGCCATCGCATCAGCCCGGGAAAAATCCACCGGGCTCGGTGCAGCCGTTGGACGGACTATCCTCGATAAGCGGCTCCCGTTGATGGAAAAGAGCATTCTCGCGGCTGGAGCCCGCCTGGGAATACCCGTGACGGTGCATGTCGCTATCGGCACAGATATTCTCCACATGCATCCTGGATTTGACCCCCAAGCAACAGGTGCTGCCACGCACCTCGACTTCCGACTATTTTCAGCCATTGTCGCTACGCTTGACAAAGGCGTTTATCTAAATGTGGGAAGCGCAGTAATTTTGCCGGAACTTTTTTTAAAAGCCACAACACTGGTGAGAAATTTAGGATATACTCTGGAAGACTTTACAACGGTCAACCTGGATTTCATCAAACACTACCGACCCCTCACCAATGTAGTCAACCGGCCTACCGCCAAAGGCGGTTGCGGAATAAACTTGGTGGGTCATCATGAAATCCTGATACCTCTGATCGCGGCCGGGGTTATTGAAGAGATCGATTAAGATTAATGGGTCCGCTATAAGCAAGGGGGCATCCCCAAAAAGCTATGCTATTTTTACGACGGGAGACTGCGGAAGGTTTATGGAAAAAGATGAACGTCGAACATCGAACATCCAACATCGAATGTTGAATGGGATAAGCTAAAGCAATAGATTAAAGAACCCGAACTACTATCTTATATTTTAAAGGAAACAAAAGAATAAATAAATTATTCTCTTTTTCACCATATCAGGCGGACTTCGACCTTCGATATTTTTTAAACCTAAAATGCATAAGCTTTTGAACTAAGGATCAAGTGGCTCTATGCTCCATGCTCTATGCCCCACGCTCTTTGCACTCTGCGCTGCCTTGATTTTAAAGTCTTGATGATTATTTTGATAAATTCGAATAATACATTCCGAAGGAGATAATTGAATGCCGATTTACGAATATCATTGTGAGAAATGCGATGAGAACTTTGAGTGCCTGATCATTGGCAATGATACCCCCGAATGCTCCTCGTGCACCAGCAAAAAGGTGACCAAACTCATGTCGGCCTGCGGTTTTGTCAGCAAGGGCGGTGGTGGCGAAACCGTGTCATCGTCGGCCGGTTCATCCTGCAGTGGTTGTGCGACCAACAACTGCACAGGCTGCAGTCACGGATGAAGAAAATTCTTAATATCGGAACCAGGGCCAGCAAGCTTGCGCTGTGGCAGGCCAACTGGGTTAAATCAGCCCTGATCCAAGCATATCCCCAACAAAATATCGAACTGGTTACCATCAAAACCAAAGGTGATAAAATCCTCGATGTACCTCTTGCCAAGGTCGGCGGCAAGGGACTTTTTGTCAAAGAAATTGAGCAGGCCCTGTTGGATGGCCGTATTGATATCGCCGTACACAGTATGAAGGATATGCCGTCGGAAATTCCGACCGGTCTTTGCATCGGTGCGATCCCGACAAGGGGGGATTCTGCAGATGTTCTGATTTCCAAAAACGGTCTTCATTTATCGGAACTGAAACACGGCGGTGTTATTGGAACCAGTAGTCTGCGCCGTGGCGCCCAGATTCGTCATATGAGGTCGGATATCATTATCGTGCCGTTGCGGGGCAATGTGGAAACCCGTCTGAAAAAACTGCAAACTGAAAATATGGATGCGGTTGTACTGGCTGCAGCCGGTTTAAAACGCCTGAATTTGGAGCATCGGATCACCGAGTATCTGGATCCCGATATCATGCTTCCGGCAGTCGGACAGGGTGCTCTGAGCATTGAAATCCGGCAAAATGATCCGGACATCCAATCCATCATAAAAACGCTGGATGATCCGCCCACCCGTGCCATTGTAGCGGGTGAGCGCGCCTTTCTCAACTACCTGGGTGGCAGCTGCCAGGTGCCTATTGCCGGTCATGGTGAAATTAAGCGCAACACATTTATCCTCACCGGTCTGGTTGCCGATCTCGACGGCTCCCGAATACTCAAAGCAACCTTGTCGGGTTCCACTGATTCGACTGAGAGCATTGGAATCAGACTTGCCCAACAGCTTTTAGACCAGGGGGCCGATAAAATTTTGGACAAATTACAATTAATGGAATCGGCAAATCATGGAAGCTAAAGTTTATTTGGTCGGTGCAGGACCCGGGGATCCGGGTTTAATTACCCTAAGAGGCCGGCAGTGCATCGAAAGTGCCGATGTAATCATCTACGACTATCTCGCCGCCCCTACGCTCTTAAATTATGCCCCAAAACATGCAGAAGTTATTTATGTCGGGAAAAAAGGCGGGGAGCACACCCTTTCCCAGGACAAAATAAATGCCCTCATCGTGGAGAAGGCCAAAACAGGTTCAGCGGTTTGCCGGTTGAAAGGTGGAGATCCGTTTATATTCGGCCGGGGTGGAGAAGAAGCTGAAATTTTAGTGGCGAACGCAATCCCTTTTGAGGTGGTTCCCGGCGTGACATCCGCCATCGCTGCCGCTGCCTACGCGGGCATCCCCCTGACCCACCGTAAACTTACGGCCACCCTGGCATTTATTACCGGCCATGAAGACCCCCACAAGGAAAAATCCAGCATCGACTGGGAGTCTCTGGCCAAAGGCATTGGAACCCTGGTGTTTTTCATGGGGGTGAAGAACTTGCCCGAGATCGCCCGCAAATTGATCACCAACGGCAAATCCCCGAAGACTCCGGTTGCGCTGATTCGCTGGGGTACCACACCCAGCCAGACAACCTTGACCGGCACCCTTGACGATATCGCCGAACGGGCTGAAAAAGCCGATCTCAAACCACCTGTAATCATTGTGGTGGGCGAAGTCGTCCAATTGAGAAATACCCTCAAATGGTTTGAAAACCGTCCCCTGCTGGGCAAACGGATCGTTGTCACCCGTGCCCGGCAGCAGGCCAGCGATCTCGTTCGGCGATTGTCGGATCTGGGTGCTGAGTGCCTGGAATTTCCAACCATTAAAGTGGTTTCTGCCGACAATCCTGTCCCGCTGGATGAGGCCGTAAAAAATCTATCTGTCTATGATTGGATCATTTTTACCAGCGTCAACGGTGTCAAATTTTTCTTCGATCATCTATTTGGCACGGACAAGGATGTCCGCGCATTAAACCATCTGCACACCGCCGCCATCGGTCCGGCCACTGCTGAAAAATTGTTCGAATATGGACTGAAAAGCGACATCGTTCCGCAAAACTACCGGGCAGAAGCCGTGGTCGATGCGTTTCGCAAAATTAAATTAGAGGGCAAGAAAATATTGCTCCCGCGCGCCAAGGAAGCCAGACCGGTGCTGCCGGTGGAGTTGCGTAAAATGGGCGCCGAAGTCGATGAAGTGACTGCCTATCTCACCGAGAAAGTCCGGGGTAACGTCGATCAACTCCTTGAAAGGCTCGAAGCAAAGACCATTGATCTAATTACTTTCACCAGTTCTTCCACTGTTCAAAACTTTAAGGATCTCCTCCCGCCGGATAACTTCAAACAGCTCATTAAAGGCATAACCATTGCGAGCATCGGCCCCATAACCACCGAAACTGCCATAGAATCAGGCTTTGAGGTTCTGATCACTGCAAAATCATTTACCATCCCGGGGTTGTGTGAAGCGGTTGTAAAACATTACGACAACAAAAAGGGTTAAACCTGAAACAAATGACCTTCCCGGCCATTCTTAATGACTCACCCAAAATACCTTCGAATGACAGTGCGAGACCATCCCCATGTCCCCAAAATGGTAGTGGTGCCTTCCTATTTATTTCCTTGCAACATGTTGTCAAACCAAACCCAATAAATATTGACCTTTTCCCAGTTTCTGATATACCCTGAGATGCTTTAGTACTGATTGTCCTAAGCAAAAACCGGCTGCCGACGCAAGCCGACGGGTGATTCACTGTGTGATCATCAATAGATCATCCTCCAGGAAACATTCTCCTACCGTCAGCCGATGCGGGACAGTCAAAGCATCTCGATTAATTTCAGGTATATACAATGAATGAGTTCCTTAAGAACCTGCCGCTGTTGGTCGATGAAATAAAGGCCCTTAAAGATACGATCATAACCAACATCGTTTTAATCGGCCAGATCCCGGCACCGACTTTTAAAGAAAAAAGACGCAGTAGTCTCTTCCAGGAACGCTTGGCTGAATTCGGGGTCGATGAAGTCACCACCGACGGTTACCGCAATCCCATTGGAATCATTAGAGGGACCGCCCCGGAAAAACCGCCTATTTTTGTTGGGGCCCACCTGGACACCTTTTTTGAAAGGGACATCGTTCACAACTTTACCATCAGGGAAAATACCATCACCGGGCCCGGAATATTGGATAATTCACTCGGAGTGGGTGTCTTGGTGTCACTGCCGATCATATTCGAACGACTGGGACTGCGTTTTGAATCGGATGTTGTGCTGGCCGGTACCATCCAGTCTATCGGCAAAGGCAATTTGCGCGGGGTAAGGCATCTATTAAAAACCTGGCCAACCCCGATTCGGGGAGCCATCTGTCTGGAGGGCGTTGAGCTCGGCCGGCTCAACTATTTCTCGGATGGAATGATCAGGGGAGAAATCGTCTGCCGCATTCCCGAGGAAAAAGGCGCGATGTATAAATTCACCCCGAATGCGATATTGATACTCAATGAAGTTATCAACGAAATTTTGAACCTGCGTCTTTCCCAGAGACCGCGGGCACGTATCGTCATCGGTAAAATCAACGGGGGTGCCAATCATGGCAAAATTGCCTATGATGCCACCCTGGGATTTGAGATCCGCAGCGATTCTTACAAAATGGTCAGATCTATTTACAATGACCTCAGAGATATTGTCGACGGGATCGGACATGAAAATGAAGTCGTCCTGGACATGAAAACCATCAGTAATCTGAAGGCCGCCAGGTTAAAATTCAACCATCCCCTGGTAAAAAGCACTGCTGCGGTTTTGAAAACACTGGGCATAAAACCGGTCAGCAAATCAACCGAATCGACGCTGTCTATTTTTCTTTCGCGCAAAATACCGGCGGTAACCCTGGGAATCACCCATGGAGAAAATTCTTATACCCATAATGCCACCATGGAAATTGAGCCCATGTTCAAAGGGATTGCTCAGATCATCGGCGTCTTAAAAGCCATCGACAGCGGGGTTTGCGATGAACCATAACTGGCTCAAAGAAAATACCTTTCACTATTCGGAATTTGGGGACCTCTCACGGCTGGTCGACGAAAAGCAGAAAAAAAATCTTAAAATTTCTTTGTGCCTGCCGACCCTGAACGAGGAAAAAACTATTGCAAAAGAAATCATCATCATGAAGTCCGAGCTTATGTCCCGCTTCCCGCTGGTGGATGAGCTCGTTGTCATCGACTCCGGATCCAGCGACAACACGGTGGCAATCGCCAGATCTTTCGGCGCGGATGTTTATAATGCCAACGAGATTCTTCCCGACCTTGAACAATTTAAAGGCAAAGGTGAAAATCTGTGGAAAGCACTTTACATTACCACGGGTGATATTATTGTTTACATCGATGCGGATATTAAAAATATTCATCACCGGTTTGCCTTTGGTCTTATCGGACCGCTGCTCAGGTTTGACAAAATCAAATACGTCAAAGCCTTCTACGACAGACCGATTTCCATAGGCAAAAACAGGATCAGACCCACCGGTGGGGGGCGAGTCACGGAATTGGTGATCCGGCCGTTGTTTTCTCTGTTTTTCCCGGAACTCACCCAGATCCTTCAGCCTCTTTCGGGTGAATATGCCGGCTTTAGAGAAATTTTCGAGAGAATCCCCTTTCCCATCGGGTATGGCGTCGAAACAAGTATGATCCTTGATATTTATGAAAAATGGGGTTTGGAGGTCATCGCCCAGGTGGATCTGGACCGTCGGATTCACCGTAATCAGGACACCAAAGCCTTGGGGAGAATGTCCTTCGCCATCTTGAAAACCTTCATCAATCGTCAGAAAAACCTGGGTTTAGGTGAGTTTAAGAGCACTCTTTATGATGAAATTATCCAGTATAATCTGGTCGAAAACGAATACCAGCCGGATATTTTTAAAATTGCAGGTCTTGAAAGACCACCCATAATTGAAATTCCGGAGTACTGCCAGAAGTTTAAACCGAATGTAAACTGAGTGCTGTAATCAGAATTATTTTTAATAGGATGTCTAAAATTGGCTGACTTGAAACTGATCGACCCCTATAATCGTCATTTGAATTATCTACGCATATCTATTACCGACCGGTGTAACCTGAAGTGCATCTATTGCGTCCCCGGTGATCAAATTCCACGGCTTTCGCACGATGACATTCTGACCTATGAAGAAATCCTGCGCTTGGTCCAAATCGGGATCAGATTGGGAATCTCAAAAATCCGGGTGACCGGTGGCGAACCCCTGGTAAGAAAAGGGGTTTACGATTTTTTGACCGATCTAAGCAGTCTTGACGGCCTTACAGACCTATCTCTTACCACCAATGGTGTTTCTTTGAAAGCCAACCTGGGTAAGATTAAAGCCGCCGGTATCACGCGAATTAATATCAGCCTGGATACGCTCGACCGAACAAAATTTGAACACATTACCGGGTTTGACCTTTTGGGTCAGGTTTGGCAGGGCATCGAGATGGCGCTGGGAATGGGATTTCATCCCATTAAGCTGAATATCGTTGCATTAAACGGAATCAATGATGATGAACTGACAGACATGGCGCGCCTATCATTTGATTATCCGCTGCACATTCGCTTTATTGAATACATGCCCATTGGCGAATCGCGAATCGGCAACGGCCCTCTCCTGCTGGCTCCTGAAATAAAAAAACGCATCAGTGTATTGGGCAACCTCATCCCCGTTTCAAATGCAATGAACGATGGACCCGCCCGGCGCTATCACTTTGAGGGGGCCGTTGGCGAAATCGGTTTCATCCATGCAATGAGCCATCACTTCTGTGACAGATGCAATCGACTGAGATTAACCGCACGCGGTCAACTCAGGCCGTGCCTTTTATCCGATCATCATGAGGATGTCAGAGGTATTCTGAGATCCGGGGGTACGGAAGAACAACTGGCGGAAGTCTTCTTTAAAGCCGTGCGTCACAAGCCATCCGATCACAACCTGGCTATTCAAAATCCATCCCGGGTTTGTGGCCAGATGAGTTCCATTGGTGGATAAAAAATACCTGAGCCGCAGCAGTGGGAGGCCACATTTACTCGCACAGAATCAGAATACGGCTCAGGCAAACTATATATTCCCATATCTTCGAAACGTTTTTTTCATTTCGCGCTCAATTAGGGACTTAGTGTCTGAGTGGAGGCATTTAACAGGCTGCCCACAACAGGTCAAGCTTTTTTTAATGACCGGTATTTTTTTTTACCCTTACATGCTGATAGTTTGATTAAACGTGCCAAACAATTTCGATGGGGTATTGCAATCAATAGGCGATTTCCGGAAATAAGGCGCTCACAAGTTAAAAATTGGAGGATCATATGGAAATTAAAATAGTCAAAATCGAAAATCCGGACAACTTAAACCTGATTCTAGGCCAATCCCATTTCATTAAAACGGTTGAAGATATCTATGAAGCCATGGTTTCAACGGTTCCCATGGCCAAGTTCGGCCTGGCTTTCTGTGAAGCTTCGGATGTATGCCTGGTGCGGCACAGCGGCACCGAAAATGAAATGATCGAACTGGCTAAAAAAAATGCCTATGCCCTTTCAGCCGGCCACAGCTTTATTATTTTCATGAAAGACATGTATCCCGTTAATGTCCTGAATACGATCAAAAATGTGCCGGAAGTATGTCGCATATTTTGTGCTACCGCCAATCCCGTGGAAGTCATTATGGCTGAAACTGAACAAGGACGAGGCATTCTCGGCGTCATCGACGGCTTCTCGTCCAAAGGAATCGAAACTGAGGAAGATATGAATGCCCGTAAGAATTTGCTGCGAACGATTGGATATAAACAGTAAGGGTTGTGACCGTTCACAGGTTCAGAGGTTCTGGGTTAACGGGTTAGGCAGCAGTGAGCTCTGAACCTGTTAGGGCTTATATAAGTTTATATAATTTTAGTTTGTTAATGATATAAGTTAATGTATTTAATTAACCTTTTCGCATGTCTGATATATATTCGTACCCTGGCTTACCTAAAATGATCTTCCAGAGCGACTGCCATTCTCTGCAGGGCTTTCTCCAGTAGGCTCCGGGAGCATCCAAAATTCAGCCGCGCAAAACCGGGTCCATCAAATTCGATCCCAGCTTGAAGACCCACCCCCGCATTTTCGAAAAACGCCGCCGGATTCTTCAAACCGGCAGCGCGCATGTCGATCCAGGCAAGATAGGTGGCTTCAACGGGAGCCATCGCAAGATGAGGCATAGCGCGCACGGCCGCCTTGACAACCTCACAATTCCCGCGCAAATAGTCAAGCAGTGCGGTATGCCAGTCGTCACAGTCTTCAAACGCGGCCCGTGCCGCCGTGTAGCCCAACGCATTGACCATCGGAACAATTCCGGCCATAGCGTCTTTAAATTGTCGGCGTAAGTTCATTTCGCCGATCACGGCGAATGCACACCCTAAGCCGGGCAGGTTAAATGTTTTGCTGGCCGCCATCAGGGTGATTGTGCGGGCAGCCGTATCCGGGCTCAGCGAGGCCGCCGGGATATGGGGCTTGTCCTTGTCCAGAATCAGCCCGCAATGAATCTCATCAGAGCATATCAAGATATCGTGTTTTTTACAGATCACCGCGAGCGTTTCGAGTTCATCCCTGGTGTAAACGCGTCCCACCGGGTTGTGCGGATTGCAGAGAATAAAAAGCCGGGTTTTGGCGGTTATCGATCTTTCAATCAGGTCGAAATCGAATTGCCAGCGGTTGTTTTTCTCTTTAAGAGGCACCTTGATTAAATTACGGCGGAAATGCCCGGGGGCAGTTAGAAATGGCGGATAAACCGGCACCGCCGTCATCACGTCATCCCCCTCCTGCCCCACGGCCCGGCAAACCACGTTAAGTCCGGTTACCAGCCCCGGTAGCCATACCAGCCATTCGGGTTCGATCTCCCAGCCGTAAAGTTCTTTAAGCATGGCAACAACCACGGCGTTTAATTCCTTTGGCGCGAGGGTATAACCGAATACCCCGTAAGCGACCCGTTGCTGCAAGGCCCTAATAACAGCGGGAGGTGATCGAAAGTCCATGTCGGCAACCCACAAGGGGATAATATCCCGATTCCCGTATTTATCCCATTTCAGACTGGCCGTAGCGCGTCGTTCTACCGGTGTATCAAAATCGAATAACTTATTTTTTTCCATAGTCATATCCACAAATAACTCCAGTAATACTTTAGGTTTTAAATCTCACTCAATTTGAAAGTTGCGGTCAAACAAATCGGGATCATCGAAATGTTCGCGGCCAACCAGCTTGATGGCATGGTGTCCGCGCTGACGCATACTGCCGATATCGACAATGCCCATGGGAAAGAATATAAGTGGCTCGATCCGCCCGGAACCTTTGCCGATTCCGGTTGAATTAAACATACTCTGAAAAGACTGATTGTCATGGGGCAGCATTTCGAGCTGTTCATAACCCACCAGTTGGTAGGGCAAAGACCTGACGGCATTCACTTCATCATCCATATGAGCCACCTGGTGCCAGCCCGATATGATTCTTAGCTTTAAACGTTTTCGCGGATAAGATTCCGGCAGTCGGCGGGGTACAAAGGCATCGATCCCATCAGGTGTTGGAATCATATTGCCGATCTTTTTATGATGGGGCACAAAAAAATGATAGCAACCGCAGTTGTTCATTATATCCACCATAAAGGGGTGGCCGTCATAATCAAGGGAAACCCGCACGGTTATTCCATCAATCGGACCTCTTTCAATCCACGGCGAATTTGGACCGTTTCTGGCCGAATACCAGAATACATAATTAAGCTGCAAAACCGGTACCCCCTTTAACCGGGCATGGGAAAAATAATAATAGACCGTTGGATTCGCCGCCTTGATGCTCACTTTATTAGCCTGCCACTCGACTTCACCGATGTTATCATAAACAGCCGCGACATCCTGATTTATTACCGGTGCGAACATTGCAAGCAAGGTTTGCTGATCCGCGATGGCAGGCTGTGGAATGAGGAGCACATTCTGCCTTGATCGATTTAATACAAGGCGTACGATTTCCTCGGAATATTCCATATTGCGGGCGGGCACGTAAGCTGTCAGCTCACCCAACGTCTCGAGTTGACCGGTCGGGGTATGATGCCATTTTTTGAATTTTTTCTGCACGTTGCGGGTTACAGCGGTCACCGCAATCGATGTCAACGGATATATCCCGACAACCCGCATGGCGGTTGAATACTCGCTCGGGTCGGTCACCGCCCCCAGCAAGACCTCATAAAAGTCCGGCCGGCGCTGATCGTGGGTTAACATCTTTGCAGAGTAAAAAGCGGCCCGTTCCTGCAGCATTTGCCGTCCGGTCGGCTCACCCAATTGACGGGCCAGATCTTTCAGGGCAGCGGCCGGCAGGTTGTGGATTTCTCTTTGCCGCGCCTCAAGATCCAGCTGCTGAAGCCGGTAAACCCACAGCTCCTTGCGAGCCTCATTGTTCAAATCGTCTTTTAATCCGGTTAAAAACCGATTGGTACGCAGGTAAGGAAATCCTGAAACCGTAAAAGCGGATGCATCCCGCACACCGGCTTCCGCCACGGTGCGATCGAGCAATTCAAAAAACCTCACATATTCGGGCGGTCGCTGAAATTTGGCCACCTGCCGATTCAGGCCGATTGCGGCACAGCCGACCAATAGAAGGATCGGCAAAAACAATAACCCATGTAAACGGAGATTGACTCGCATCTATATTCTTATTTCTTTGTTTTCAACAACGCATGATAGGCGTCGGTTAAATTGACAAACTCATTGTGGTCGCCGCCTTTATCAGGGTGCAATTGCAGGGCCTTCATCCGGTAGAGCCGCGCAAACTCTTTACGGCTCATTTTCTTTAGAACTTCTAAAGATTCGCCGAATACGGCGCTCGCTTTTTTTAAGGCGAGTGCACCGGTTTTATATGGCCCATGGTGATCCCGGTGGCTGTTGGCAAACTGACGAATATATTCCTCCATAAATGACCTGGGTGCGAAGTCATGGTCGAAATACATAAGAACATATCTGACCAGATAGTGGTGCAGGCTATCGCCGGTCTCCATACCGGCCCAGAAGGAGCCGTCCGTGTTCAAGCGGCAGATTTGCTCAATAAAATGCGCATCGATCTTATCCGCGCTTAAAGACTGCGGTGTATTCTTGGCATAGGATTCATAAAAAAATTGCTGAAGATCAAAGACCACATAGGTATATGTCTTATATTCACGGGGTGACAGCACGGTTTCCATGTTGATGAGGGTCTGTTCGATCTCATCCCTTGATCTGTTCTGCAGTATCCGAAAAAAATTTAACGGCAACCGACCGATATCTCGCTGATCCAATTGACCGAATCTCAAGTAGTGCATCCTGCGTTTGTCAAAACTATGAAATTGATTATCTACTTTATTTTCCGGCCCTTTTTTTCGCCGGCTGGCCTGATGCCGTTTTTCCCTGTCACGAAACGGCTCTAAGACTCTTCGGATTTCCGTATGGACGAAGGGCCAAAAAATGTCTTCAATTTCATCCGGGTCGGCTTTGGACCCCATGTCGGTGAGCCGGTCTTCAACATCCGGATCGATATAAAACGAATTACCCCCGGGATAAACGATATAGCCGGCGGGATCGGTGCCTAAATCGAGCAGATCACGGC
>JBAVYC010000467.1:0-6576 GCA_049698595.1 Desulfobacterales bacterium
GAACAAAAAAAACCATCTTCTCGATGTTCAGGGACTGAAGACAAATTTTCATACATTTGAAGGCATCGCCAGGGCGGTGGAAAACGTCTCATTCCACATGGATGAAGGCGAAACCGTTGGATTGGTAGGTGAGTCGGGCTGTGGCAAAAGCGTTACCGCGCTGTCCATCATGCGGCTCATTAAAAATCCACCCGGAAAAATCGTGGCGGGGCAGATTCTTTTTGAAGGTGCCGATCTTCTCAAATTATCGGAAAACCGGATGCGCGCTATCCGCGGAGCGCGTATTTCGATGATCTTTCAGGAGCCCATGACTTCACTCAATCCGGTCTATACCATCGGTCATCAGATTTCCGAGATGTTCGAGATTCACAAAAGGACCGCTAAAAAGGAAAGTTGGGAGCGCGCCGTAGAAACCCTCCAGCAGGTCCAGATGCCGTCGCCCCAAAAGCGGGCGCATGAATATCCCTATCAGCTCTCCGGCGGTATGCGGCAACGTGCTATGATTGCCATGGCAATGGCCTGCAATCCCAAAATCCTGATTGCAGACGAGCCCACCACCGCCCTGGACGTCACGATCCAAGCCCAGATTCTTGACCTGATGTTGAAATTAAAAGAAGATTTCGGTGCCGCCGTTCTCATCATTACCCACGATCTCGGCGTCGTTGCCGAAATTGCTCAGCGGATCGTGGTCATGTATGCCAGCCAAGTCGTTGAGGAAGGCACGACCCGGGATATTTTTAATCATCCCAAGCACCCATATACCCAGGGGCTTCTGAGATCCGTCCCCAAGCTGGGCGAACGGTCGCGGCATGGCCGCACGCGCCTGCTGGAAATTACGGGGATGGTTCCCAGCCTCTACGATTTGCCTGAAGGCTGCAATTTTCACCCGCGCTGCAAGCATGCCATGGCCATCTGCCGTCAAACGCCTCCTGAGTTTGTCGACCTGGGGGGTATCCATCGCATGCGGTGCTATTTGTGACAGGGCGGTTCGTTCTGATCGAAAAAGAAACTATTGGAACTCGGTTCCGAAATCGGCTGGTGTTGGGTTTCGCATTTGGCACTAACACCGGCAAAATGTAGGTTGGGTTGAGTGCAACGAAACCCAACAAAGCCTGCAGTAGGCTCAACCCAACCTACAAAAGGCAAAGTGGATCAGGATGGAACCAACTCCAACTTTTAAAATGTTGTTTCACACAAAGCTAAATTCAAAGCCTCCAATTGACAACGCACAACAAACATATTTTTTTCAAGGAGACCGTACGCAGTGCAACCACTACTCACAGTTGAGGATTTAAAGGTACATTTCCCGATTACCAAAGGGATTCTATCCCGTACCAAGGGCTATGTCTATGCGGTCGACGGCATCTCGTTTGCGCTGAAGGCGGGCGAAACCCTCGGAATCGTCGGTGAAAGCGGTTGCGGCAAGACCACCGCCGGTCTGGCGATCCTGCGGTTGATTCAACCGACAGATGGCCGGGTCGTCTTTCAGGGCAAAGATATGTCCCGGATGACCAAACCGGAAAAACAAAACCTGCGCCGTGAAATGCAGATTATTTTCCAGGATCCCTACTCATCATTGAATCCACGCATGACCCTGAATCGCACCCTCTCCGATCCGATGAAGATCCACGGCATCTATCATGGCGCCGAGCGCAAGGAGCGGGTTGCCTATCTGCTGGAAAAGGTGGGATTGACACCTGAACAGGGCCGACGCTATCCCCATGAATTCAGCGGCGGTCAACGGCAACGCATCGGCGTCGCCCGTGCCCTGGCCCTCAACCCCCAGGTCATTATCGGTGATGAACCCGTCTCCGCGCTGGATGTCTCGATTCAAGCCCAAATTATCAACCTCCTGATCGACCTTCAGGATGAATTTCAGCTCTCGTATATCATCATTTCCCATGATCTGGCGGTGGTGGAATATATCTGTGATCGCATCGCCGTGATGTATTTGGGAAAGATAGTGGAAATGTCCGCCTACCGGGATATGTATGCCAACCCCGCCCACCCCTACACCCAGGCCTTGCTTTCAGCCGTACCGGTCCCCGATCTCAATGCCAAAAGTGAGCGAATTATTCTGGGAGGTGATGTCCCCAGCCCCATCAATCCGCCGTCCGGCTGCCGCTTTCACCCCCGCTGTCCCCGCTGCTTGGATATCTGCCCGCAGGAAGAACCGGAGTTGAAAGATCTGGGCGATGAGCACTGGGTGGCATGTCATCTGTGCTGATACCCGACTTTTAAGGCTATAGTTGGATTTCAGATGAGACAGCCATTTTTTATTGAGGCTCCAACTTGACCTGCCCATGTTGTTTATGCAAACATGGGGTTCATTCCGCTTCAGCTAATCATCACTTCCAATGAATCACCGGCGCCTTCCGCTCCGGCAATCGATGGTACTTAAACTTGGGATACCCGATCATCATCGGGTAGAACCAGGTGTGTCCCTCGGGCAGGCCCATGGAGTCCACCAACTCGGGGGTGGCCAGCATAGCCCCCCGGAGCAGCCCGGCCCAGCAAGTGCCCACGCCAAGGGGCAGAGCGGCCAGCTCCAGATAAGTCAAGGCGATGCTCAAGTCCACCAAACCGTTGGCGCTCTCTTTGGGAGCGGAGGGAACAATCAGGGTCTGGGCGGTACGCAGGATGCCGTCGTAGCCGGTGGCCCAGCGAGCCACCACTGGCCGGAAATATTCGGCTGCCGGAGAGTCGGGCTGGGCTTCGACGACCCGTTCCATCCAATTGATGGTTTCCTGGGACAGCGCCTTCAACTTGTCCCGCCCTTCGATCACCGTCCAATGAAGGTTCTGGGCGTTGCTGGCCGTGGGGGCGTAGCGGGCCGTCTCGACCAACTGTTCCAGGGTCTCCCGGTCCATGGCCTTGTCCTTGAACAACCGGATGGATCTCCGCGAGCGGAGGAATTGATCGGTCTGATCCCAGGACAGGACCAGGTCTTTTTCTATCTCCGGGCAGTCTTCAATGTCCACCCCGGTCACACTTAAGGCACCATGCGGGCAGACGGCCACGCAGTGTCCGCAAACCATGCAATAGGCTTCATCAGCCTCGGCAACTTGAGGGAAACTCGCGTCATCTTCCTGGGTTATAATTCGTCTGGGGCACTCGGCCGCGCAGATCCCGTCCTGTTGGCACTTGGTTTCATCAATCGTCAGAAAAGCCATGTTTGTCTCCGTGTGTAATTATAGTTCCCCAAGCAAATAATCAATCGCACTTTCCAGTAAGGCCGGCGTCCTCTCAACAAGATCTGTCTCAAACACCCTTTCCGTAAACTTGTGCAAATCCTTGCCCCAGGGACCGATATTGATTACCGGCACGGACAGAGCCTCCATTTCGGCAAAGGGCAGGTCGTAGGTCTTCTGCCATAAGGGCATATTGGGCCCGATGACCGGTAGGATGCCCTCGCCATTTTGCAGGGCGGCATAACTCAGGTCCGTAAGCCCCATGATATAATTTTTTTTCTGATAGGCTTCCTGCCACCGGTTTTCGGCAATGCCAATCAAATAATCGCTTAAGCTGCCGACCCTGTCGGGCAGATCTTGAAACTCATCATTGTGAACCGACGGATAATAAGGGGGCGAAAGGGCAATCACCACAGTAGGCGAAAGGTCGGATACATGGCTGAGGGTCATTTCGACAATCTTAAGGGTGGCCTCCGGGGAGTTTAGATGTTGCCGCCGGATGTCGGCGATTATCGATTCCAGCCCGCCGGCATATGCCGCCGTAAAAGCCTGACCGGAGTCATTCAGGGCCTGCCGGTAAAGTTCTGAAAAGGTCTTGACATGCACCTGCCATGCTGGCTCGGGTTCCGGCCGGCCCAATTTGCGGTTGTAAGCCGCGTGGCTTTGGCGAATTTTATCCAGCACGAGACCGACTGAATATTCGCAGGTTGCCCTTAATTGCCGAAGCAACTCCGCGGGTGTCTTTTTTAAAGAGATCAGGCTTAAATATCCGCCGGCCGAGCCCGGGATGGAAGCATCATAGACTTCCTTGTTGTCTCGCATGTAACTCCAGGAGGGCGGCGGAGAGACCTCACCGCGAACCACATCGCAATAATCCGTATTCAACTCGGTTTGAAGAACGATTTCAGATAACAGCAGCACGGGATTAAACCCCTGGTAGATATGGCCGATGTGGGATTTTTTACCCCGGATATAAATCACCGCAAGCAGCTTGGCGGCCGAACCGACGTGGAAAGTGCCTGTGTGGCCGTGCGCCTTTGAGTGCGGTTCGGAATTGATCATAATCTTGTAATCCAGATTGTATCTGGCTTTAAGATCGGTCAGCAGACTTAAACTGCCGCGCATTCCTTCCGATAAATTTTCTTCATCCGGAACCGACAAAAGCAGTATATTGCCCTTGAAATCCGACTTTGCGGAATATTCTTCCAGCAGAACACACTGAGCGGCCGCCCCGGCTTTCATATCACCGGTTCCGCGGCCGAAAATCCAGGCATCACTTTCCAAATCCAGGCGGGCCTCCGGGGTCAGTTCCATCCCGGCCAAAGCGGCTTGCAGTTTTGGCGGATCGTAGGCCCATTTTGCCAAACTGCCGTAGTCAAAAGCATCGACGACATCATGATGATGCATCAGGATCACGGTTTGGTCGCCCTGCCCTTTTACCAGGCCCCAAACGACCGAACGTTCCAGTGGATCCTTCCTCAGGCGGTATCGGCCAAAATAATCCGGGTGGTCTTTAAAATATTTACGCCGGCCCAGCCAGTCGTATAGATAGGCCTCAACGTCCTGTTCCTGGCGGGTGCCGGTGTCGCTCTGAATCCGCACCAGTTCCAGCATGAGCGCTTTTATCCGTTCTGATCTCAAATTTTTCATAAATTTTTATTTCGCTTTTAAAATCGGAAAAATGCACCCAGAATCAATTGTTTCCGATCGCCCACCCCGCCTTCGGCCGTGACCTGCCAGCGTTTGGTGATTTCCCACTGGCCGCCGAAAATAAAATTCCAGGGTTCATCGTTTTGGACATCTAATTTATAATTTATTTTCACGGAAGGCAACCTGGGATCGAGTTCATTCAGGCTGATATCATCGGTTATCGTCTGTTTATATTTCATGTACATGGCACCGACCCAAAAGGCCAACGAGCCTTTGATTTCAGGAGAGTCTACCAACAAACCCACCCGGGGTGAAATCGTCAAAGTTGTAATATCACCATCCGTGAGGTCAATATTCGAATAGGTGTAATTGCCGTCGACACTGGCGAAAAAATCTTTGTACCCGCCCGCCAGGGTCATACCTCCGCCATAGGTGGTCCCCTTATAATGAACATTTAAATCGATAGTTTTTCCCGGCTCGAAGATTGGGGGAAGTCCTGGGATCGGAAGAATGGCCGAAATCTGGCTAACATCCAGGTCGAGTTCCGATTCGCCGTTGATGGATCCAAAGATGCCGTAAATATTTGCAAACGGCAGCAGCCACATGTCCAGCCTCACTGTGATGGCGGTATCGTGCGCCCGGGCATCGCTCAAACCAAAGTCTTCGATTTCGAAGGTCGGGTCGCCAATGCCGACTTTGACATTTCTGATATCTAATCCCTGATCCATCAACACGAGATTGGCTCCAGCACCAAAGGGCAGCGGCAGGTCATAACCCATGTCCCGGACTTTCTGGCCCCAGATGGGTAGCTTGTTTGTAACGGGTTTAACCGCTTCCTTTTTTGTATCCGGTTTTTGTTCCCCTCCCAGGGGATCTCTACTTAGAACTGGAACCTCTGACTGGGCCAGCAATGTCAATGGGTTGGTTTCGCCGGTACCCACAGGGGGGCTATTGTCCCCAGGATTTGAGGCGTAAGTACCCACCTCTGCGTGGTCCGATGCCGCCTGACCCGGTGTCACCACCAGGCCGATCAGAGCCGTGAGATACAAAAAGAGAACCCCGGCGAAATGATGATTCACATGTTTCATAAAACCTTTGAGACAAAATCAGCGACCACCATACAAGCTGGGGGTATGAGGATGGCCCATAGAAGGGGCCGGGGCCATCTCTGCCGGGGGCCGCTGATTTATATCAATTCATAAGCCGCCGGCATCAATTAGGCAAGCACCCATCAAGCAAGCCCTCGCGGTAACGGTAGAGCCTTTTAAATTCTCATCCCGCTAGATCGGGGTGGCTTATGAATTGAGTGACATAGCCACAAGTGGACCTCTGTAAATGATATTTTGAACCGCCTTACCAGCTGGTTTTATAGGAAACTAATTCAGCAAATACAAGCAAAAAGGATGACAACTGATTTGATTGCCCTACTCTCGGGCTCTATAGCCGAATATGAAATTAGAAACAAAAAGGCAGGGCCAAAGCTTGACACAGGAGTTTTTTAGGCATAGTTTCAACAGCTTATGTCAAATGGAAATAGCATCTAATCTCAAGCATAAAGGAGAAAACCCATGTTCATGGATCTCATTACAAATCGCCGAAGCATTCGGCGCTTTACAACCGATAAATTAGAAACAGGAAAAATTGACATATTAAAGGAGGCTGCTTTGCGCGCCCCTTCTTCACGCGGGAGCAATCCCTGGGAGTTTATATTCATTACCGACCGTAATCTGCTGCA
>JBAVYC010000468.1:0-2741 GCA_049698595.1 Desulfobacterales bacterium
GTTGCGGGTTGCGGGTTACGGGCTGTGAGTTGCGGGTTGCGAGTTGCGTGTCGCGGGGAAGAGGGTCATAGAGTAGGACATCGCTCAATAGAAGATGCCGGAGAGGACGCAAGGCGCTGCATCAGCTACCCATTGAATCTGATTTACAGCATCTGTAATCTGGCCTCTGATTTCTGTTCTCTGATATACTATTGCAGGTCAATACGGTTAACTTAAAGCTTGGTGTTATCTCTGTGGGAGCGGCTTTCCGGCCGCGATTAAACGATTGTTGCGTGGTTCTGGCTTTGAATGGCGGATCTGGAATTTGTTAAAATAGATTCCATCCTTAAATTACGCGCAACGTGCAACTCGCAACCCGTAACATGAACATGATCGAAATTGATGCTAGCTAATTACATTGAATAAAATAAATGCCTGAAAATGAAGCTAAATACAACCTTTCTCAGCTAATGGTGACCGCTGCCGCGCGGGAAATTGCCGATGGGGAAGTGGTGTTTGTCGGTATGCGTTTGCCTTTGCTTGGGTTTTTGCTGGCAAAAAGTACTCACGCACCCGCTGCCGTCGGGGTCTATGAACTGGGCATCGTACGCGATACGGCCGCCCCCGAGCCCCTCATGACCATGGGGGATTTGCCCAATCTGTGCCGCGCTCAATGGCTGGCCGACACCGCCGATGCCATGGGGCTGCTTCAGCAGGGCGGGGTGGATGTCAGTTTTATCGGTGGCGCCCAGGTGGACCGCTTCGGTAATCTAAACACCAGTTATATCGGCGGCACTGAAACTATTGAAACCCGCCTGCCGGGCAGCGGGGGAGCGTGCGATTTGGCCTGCCTGGCAAAACGGCACATCATCGTCATGTCCCATGAAAAGCGCCGATTTGTACCCCGCGTGGACTACATAACCTCCCCGGGCTACGGAAAGGGCGGTTCATGGCGCCAAGAGGTCGGCTTGCTCCGGGGGGGACCCGCCACCGTCATCACCACCCTGGGATTGCTGCGTTTCGAACCGGATACCAAAGAAATGATTCTGGTTTCGGTTCATCCCGGTGTCACGGTGGATGCCGTTCTGGAAAATACCGGCTGGCCGTTGAAAATAGCACAAGACCTGATGTCGACGCCGGCCCCCACTGAAAAGGAACTCGCGATCCTGGCCCGCTTTGATCCTCAGGGATATTGGACGGGGGAATAAAGAAATTACCGGATTTTGCCATTTCCGAGGAAATGGCAAAATCCGGTAATTTCTCTTGACAAAAACCCTAAAAATGCGATAAAAAATGAAACGAATTCCGGCAAATGAATATTGTTTAGTCTTTAATGGGGTCAAATTTTTTACAATTACAAAAAAAGGAGATGCACATGAGATTAAAAAGATTTTTGATTATCACACTGATTTGTCTTATTGGTATAGGGCTTGCAATCACACCGGCATTGGCAAAAAAGCCTTCTCTGGATGCCTGGAAACCCAACTTTGATCCATCCGGAGCCAAATATAAATTAATCGTTTCCAATGTTTCCCACCCGGTGCTGAAGGGCGTGTATACCGGATTTGCGATCAGAGATGAACTGTGGAAGCGATCCGAGGGGCAGATGTATCTAGACTACAAACCCTTTTCCATGCTGGGCGGTGAGGTTGAGGTTCTTAATCAATTGCAGATGGGCGCCATTCAGGGTATGGCATGCAGTTCCGTGGCATCCACCAACCTGGGGCCCAGGTTCGGCCTTGTAAACCTCCCTTTTATCGTAGATTCTTTTGAAAAACTAGACAAATTCGTCAACAGCGGAAAACTTTATGATCATTTCCTGATGGGCATGGATCATCAGGGGATTATGGCCGTCGATATAGCCAGTTACGGCAATTACGGCTGGGCGACCACCGTTCCGGTGAAAACCATTGCCGATGCCAAGAAGGTCAAATTCCGGATAGCCGAGGCAGCAGTTAATAAGCTGACTTACAAAGCCTGGGGATTTAATCCCGTGGTCATGCCCTGGCCGGACGTACCGGTGGCTTTAAAGCAGGGCGTTATCACCGGGCTGGACCACACCCTTACCGTATGCAGCATTACCAAGAAATTTGAGGTGGCAAAATACTTTACCGAAATTAACTACGCCCAAGGTCTTTTCATCTGGCTCTTTAATAAAGCGTGGTTTAATAAACTGCCGGCCGATCTTCAGAAGATACTGGTAGAAACTGTGCGTGATATGTGTGCAGAAGCGCGTATCGCGGCTAAAAAGCAGGAAGCAGAGCAGGTCGATGCCGCCAAAGAAAAGTATGGCGTCGAGTTCTTTAAACTGTCGGATAAAGAGATGGCGATTCTCACCAAAGAGGCAAATTCGGTTCACATGAATTTTGCTCCTGAAATCAATAAACTTTATAAAGGGGATAAATACAGGCCTGAAAATTTCCTGAATGAAGTGCAGAACTACATGGGCTATAAGCCTTAAAATTCCGTTTTGTAAAGAGAGACTTTTGAAAATGTTACCCCACCAGGCGGATTATAGTTCGGGAAAACCGATCCGCCTGGGGATTAATTATGTCATATTTTTCCAATACCCCGCCCTTCTGTGGCGGGGTAATTATTTAAAGACTGAACCGGGGGGGATAATCACATGTTTGGAAAGTTGCTAAACTTTTTGGACAAAATCCTGACTTTTTTTGAAGAGTGGACCCTGTTTATCACCGTGATCGTGGCTTTAGTGGCTCTTTTTGTGAATGTCGTATTAAGATACGGGTTCAACTATTCCC
>JBAVYC010000469.1:0-2491 GCA_049698595.1 Desulfobacterales bacterium
CGGTTCATCCGGGTTAAAATGGAAATTCCACACCCATATCGGCAATTTCGTCTTTGACTTTGCGGTACATGTCGTAATGCTCCTGGATCGGCAGGGCCTTGTGGACATCGTAGCACTCCTGGTATTCCTTGCCCTTGGAGGCGGTGGCCGCCTGATCTTCATAGGTGGCCAACAGCTTCAAGGCGATCTCGTTGGCCTGTTCGCGTTGCATGCCCATGTTGGCCACGGCATGGCCCACTTCCACGCCCAAACGGGCCTCCATGGGGGTTGCGCGATTGCGGTATTTATTGCGGGTGGAGGCCATCTCCCATAAATGCCAGCCGCAGACGGTGCTCACCATGGCATGGCAGGCGGTCTCTCTGAAAAGCATTTCGGTCATGGGGCCGGCATTGGCGAAACCATTGGAGGTATGCAGCAGTTTGCTGTTGCGTGCCAGGGCCTGGCCTGACATGGCGATGGGCCACAACAACTCCCGGGTCGTGTTGGAACCCCAGTTGAGATGAAAGGGGAAATGCTGGTTGAAAATGGCGCCGTGGATCAGAAGCCCATTGAGGCTGTATGCCACGAGTGTGACCGCCACGCCTTCCGAACCGCCGCACCAGCCGCCGTAAATGGGGCCGGTCAGGTTACCGGTATAGCAACCATACTGGGCGTAATGCACCGAGCGGTTGAGCAGGGTGTCGGCGGTTTTAAATTCGGTTAACGATCCCACCAAACGGGCATCGGATGTGCGAACGCCCCAGGCGTTGTCAGAGACGGCGATCTGGCCGGCATCATGCTCGGCCGTGCCCACGGCCACGAAAAAAGTGCCGGGCCGTCCCACCTGTTTGGCCGCCAGGCGCATGTTGTAGATGTGCTGGATACAACCGTTAATTTCGGTGGGGCCACCGGATTCGATCAACTGACCGATCGCATCTTCTAATATCGGGGCGCAGAAACCGTCTAAAAGCGGTTCCTTGAGATAGGCGGCACACATGGAATGATGCAGGTGTTCGTCAACCGTTATATCCGGGCTATAGATGCAAAACGGCGGTTCGGTGTCTTCCACCTGGCGATGCTTCCACAGTTTGGCATCTTTTCCCTGGCCCACCCAGTACTGGTCTTTGGCCATGTACAAAGCTTCCTTGATCTCTTCGTCGGTGACCTGGATGATGCGATGCGAATCGGTGTTGTAAACACCGACGTCCCGGAAAAGGTCCCAGCCCGCCTGCCAGATCCGATCCGCCATGTCGTCGTCAGCCGGCACCGGCGTGGCGGGATCATACTTTATTTCGTATTTTTTAATCAGCTTTTTCAGGGTTGGGGTAAACAGTTTGGGTAAAAAATCATCTTCTTCGATATGGGGACCGGTTTTAGACCGTTCCAGCATTTCCCAAATACGATACGCAGTGGTCATGGTTTTCCTCCCATCAGCGGCGTCTTGCCGGAGTTGGCATCTCCCGGTGCAGACGTTCAGCCATTATGCCGGTTCCTGAACATGCGAATCGGCTTTGTATTTATTCCTTCGGTTCGATAGTATTTGCGGGCAACAGCACCTAATTGGCTTAATCTTTCAAGGCGGCCATCTTTTGGGATGCACAATTGGCGTCTTCACAATAGAGATCGGCCCCGATCTTATCCGCCCACATCTGGGACGTGGGGGCGCCGCCGATCACCACCTTGTATTTGTCGCGCATGCCTTTGTCCTTTAAAAATTCGATGATTTCCTGCTGACGCGGTATGGTGGTGGTCATCAGGGAGGATGCACCGATAAAATCAGCCCCCATCTCCTCGGCGGCTTTGATAAAATCCAGCGAATCCACATCATAGCCGAGATCCTTGACCTCAAAACCATTGGTCTCCAGCATCAGTTTGACGATGTTTTTTCCGATTTCATGCAGATCACCTTTGACAACGCCAATGACCACCTTGCCTTTGACGAGCAGGTGATCAATGCTCTTCAGCTCAGGTTTGACGATATCCACCACGGCGGTCAAGGCTTCACCGGCCAGCATGACTTCGGGCAGAAATATTTCCAGATCGGCGAACAGGGCGCCGACACGTTGCATGGTCTGGGTCAGTTTGTCCAGGATCTCCAGCGGATCGGTTCCGCCCGCCAAAAGTTCGCGGGCCATGGCCTCGCTCTCTTCCTTTTCACCGTCTTCCACAAGTTTGCTCAATTGGTCTAATGACATGATTTTCCTCCTAACATTTACTAACTGGTATTAATTTTATTGGCAATATACTCATATGAAACTTCGCCAAAATTAAAAACAGCGAACCGCAGAATATCGAATAACGAATATCGAATTTCGAAGGATGGAAGCGCTGTGCGCTGTCTTTTTATAATAGACAGAATACATTCATTCGACATTCGATGTTGGACGTTCGATGTTCGACGTTCAGCAGTTTCTTTTTCCGATTAGACTGGACGCTTGTGGCCAGCGGTTGCGCTCGTATGAAATAATTCAAAATTTGGCGTTGGTTCTATCCTGGGCCACTTTGCCTTTGT
>JBAVYC010000470.1:0-2930 GCA_049698595.1 Desulfobacterales bacterium
GTCAGGACAAGGAGCAGACGATCAATAATGCCCAGGAGCAGGCCAACCGGGAAATTCCCAAGGCCCGGGGAGTGGCGACGCAGCGTATCAGCGAGGCCGAGGGATACGCCCTTGAGCGCGTCAACCGGGCCGAAGGAGAGGCGACCCGTTTTGAGGCCATTTTAGGCGAGTACCAGGGGGCGCCGCAAGTCACGCGCCGTCGTCTGTATCTGGAAGCCATGTCGGGTTTGCTGGCGGATATGAAGGCGCTCTATATTGTGGATAAAGACCAGAAGGCCATGGTGCCCTGGCTCCCACTGGAGTCCGGTCAGCAGCCATCAGCAGAAGGGAGGAAGCCATGAAGTTTACCTTGAAAGCGGCGATCATCGGCATAGCGGTGGTTATCCTTATCGTAATTTATAGCGGGCTTTACACTTTGGAAGAGGGGCAGCAAGCGATTGTGGTGCAGTTTGGCCGGCCCGTGGGGGAACCGGTGACCGAGGCAGGGCTGCACCTTAAACTGCCCTTTGTGCAAGAGGTGCGGCGATTCGAAAAGCGCCTGCTCGTCTGGGATGGTGATCCGAACCAGGTTCCCACCAAAGGGCGCGAGTTCATCTGGGTGGACACCACGGCGCGCTGGCGGATTGCAGACGCGAAAAAATTTCTTGAAAATGTGGCCAGTGAAGCGGGCGCCCAGTCCCGCCTGAACGACATCCTCGATTCGGTGGTGCGCGACCAGGTGTCGAGCAGCGAACTGGTGGAGCTTGTCCGCAGCGCATCGTGGAAAGCCCCCGAGGCCGAAGTCCTGAAGGAAATCCCCAAGGAGCGCGAAGAAGAGCTTAAGCGAGAGATTGCTCGCGGGCGGGAGGAGATCACCCGGACGATACTGGCCGAAGCCCAAAAGATCATCCCTCAGTACGGCATCGAACTGGTGGATGTGCGCATCAAGCGCCTCGATTACGTGGAAAGCGTGCGCGAAAAGGTGTATGAGCGCATGATCTCAGAACGTAAACGCATCGCCGCACAATTCCGCTCGGAAGGCGAAGGACGCAGCGCGGAGATTCTCGGGGAGATGGAAAAAGCGCTGCGCCAGATCCGCTCCACGGCTTACCGCCGGGTACAGGAGGTACAGGGCCAGGCCGACGCGGATGCCACACGCATTTACGGCCAAGCTTACAATCGAAATCCCGAATTTTATGCCTTCTTGCGTACTCTTGAAAGCTACAAAGAGAAAACGAATGAGAATTCCGTGCTGATCCTCACCACGGACAGCGACTTCTATCAATACATCAAGAAGGCGATCCCGGGCGAGGCGCAGACCCTGGCTCCGGTTTCACGAGGCACTGCACCTTAGGCAGGAAACGCCGGGCGTTAAAGCAGTCTGCGGGAGTACGTGACGGGGGGATTGTGAAAAGAGTCTCCGGCGCGAGGATTTCATGCCATGACGGGCAAGAACCCGTTGGAAAGGAAACATTATGCCAAAGAACTTAGAATCTATCAATATCGAACAATTACTGGCCGAGGCCGATGAACTCGTCCAAGCCATTAATTCCGAAGCATTCAACGACATGCAAGAAGAGCATCGACTGCAGTTTGAAAAACACGCTCAAGACTTGAAAAAGATCAAATCCGAAGTTCAGGGCAAGATCGAGAAGAAAAAAACATCGCAAATAGGCTCCGGTGCCGAGGGTATGCACGAGGCGATCCAAGATATTGTGAAGGCCATGCGGGGCTTGACAAAATATCTTTCCTGATTTCCGCCAAACGTTTTGGAATAAAAGTCGGACGCTCAATCAAATTTCAAAAATAATTCCTTTTTACCGGCAGTGGGTCACTGGGGAGTCTACTTGAGGTGCCTTGAATTTCAAACAGGCATGCCTGCGTCATCGCAGAAAAATATAGGAAAATGAAAATGGCATCCAATGAAAATAAGGATCCAATAGGCAATTTAATGGATAAGCTTCGTTCCCTCCTCGGTTTCCAGGAACGGCAGAAAAACACCTTGCCCCCTAAGACTCGTTTCAGCATCTGGTATTTCCTGATCGCCATATTTTTATTCACCTACCTGCAACAATATTTTCTTTCTGCCAAAGTGGAGACGATTCCCTACAGCCGATTCAAACAATACATCGCTGCAGGCGACATCGGCAAATTGACCATCAGCCCTGAAAATATCTACGGCACGCTAAAGGCAGAGCCGGTCCAGAAGTTCACCACCATTCGGGTGAATGATCCCGACCTGGTGAAGGATCTGGATGCACACAAGGTCAACTACTCCGGACACTATGAGAGCAAATTTCTGAGCATGCTTCTCTCCTGGATTATTCCCATTGGCCTTTTTTTCCTGATCTGGCGGTTTGCCATGAAAAAGATGGGACCGGGCATGGGGGTCATGTCGTTTAGCAAGAGCAAAGCCAAGATTTTTGCCGAAAGTGATACGAAAATCACTTTTGCGGACGCCGCCGGCATCGATGAGGCCAAAGAAGAGCTCGAAGAAGTCGTAGAATTTTTAAGCCATCCGGACAAATTCCAGAAACTGGGGGGCAGGATTCCCAAAGGGGTGCTTCTGGTCGGTCCGCCGGGAACCGGCAAAACCCTGCTGGCCAGGGCTGTCGCCGGGGAGGCCAAAGTGCCTTTTTTCAGCATCAGCGGGTCTGAGTTTGTGGAGATGTTCGTCGGCGTGGGTGCCGCCCGCGTTCGCGATCTTTTCGCCCAGGCCGCCGGCCAGGCCCCCTGCATCATCTTTATCGATGAACTGGACGCGTTGGGCAAGGCCCGGGGTATGAATGTCATGGGCGGTCATGACGAACGCGAGCAGACGCTCAACCAGCTCCTGGTGGAGATGGATGGGTTCGAGACAAATAAAGGGGTCATCATCATGGCCGCCACCAATCGGCCGGAAATCCTGGATCCTGCCTTGTTGCGACCGGGGCGGTTCGATCGGCAGGTTC
>JBAVYC010000471.1:0-2333 GCA_049698595.1 Desulfobacterales bacterium
ACTTGACTTGGAAGACGGATTCGTAAAATTTTTTGGCATGATCCATATCTTGGGCATAAATCTCAAACCAGACGACAGGGTTGGTTTTCATAAAAAATTCTTCTTTGGTTTTTTTAAAATTCTTGTCATCGGCCCTGATCCATGATATCTGAGCACTGGAAAATTGATTAAATATATTCTGTGTAGATTCGGCTCGTTAGTCAAAGCAAGTGTTACGGTTGAACAAGGAGGAAGGATAAATGGGTAGCAACAGCAAATTTCCAAAGATTGCAGCTGTAATTGTCGCGGCTTTCATTCTACAAATTATACTGATCATGGCAGATCATCACGAGTCCCCCGGCAAAGCGGCGGTGGAATTTTCCAAGGCCTATTTTAAGCTGAACAATGCGATGGAAAAGCGTCTTTGCAGCGAGATAACCGAAGATGGCGAAAGCGATGTCGTGGACGATTACCTTTACCGCATGGGCGACCGAGCCAAATCCGAGGGGTTTGATCCCAGCTGGATGAAAATGGTCCTGCTTCACATTGAAACCGAAACTCAGATGCTGGAAAATAACGTTGCCGAGGTTCACCTTAACTGTAATCGCAGACGTGCCGTTAACCCGGTTTTTGCGTTAGTGGCGAAAATATTTAGTCTCGGTGAAACTTATAAGGTCGAAGAGACCCTTACCCTGATTAAGGAAGATGACCTTTGGAAAGTGTGTGGGGAACCATTTGAATTGATCGAAGGTTGATAAACACCTGACTTGAGTGTTTTAAATTTTATATCGGATTTTTTTTACTGGACAGCCTTATAACATGCAACCGATTTATGCTCGCCTGCGTGAGCGTGCCCGCCAAATTGTTTCAACCTTTCCGCCGCCGGATTTCTATGAGGACCAATCCCGGGCGTATGAATTTTCCAAGCGTTTTTTTAAAGACGATGCGGCCCTAAAAAAACTGTATGAATATGTTGCTGCTCACTTGGAAGATAATTTAGGACACGGTCTGCAACATGCCGTCAAGGTGACCGTCGACGCCGGCGCCCTGCTGTTCATTGAGGGGCAGGCTGCCGCTTATGGCAGACCCATTTTAGAGCGTAGAATGCGAATTGTCCAATGCGCCGGACTCTTACACGATATCAAGCGCAAAAAAAAAGAACATGCCAAACTGGGAGCGGCACATGCCCTTGAAATACTTAAAGATTATCCGCTTTCGCCCGATGAAATCGAAGACGTTTCCCGGGCGATTCAAAACCACGAGGCCTTTAAAAACGGTATCCTTATCACCACACCCAAGGGCGCGCTGATATCAGATTGCCTCTACGATGCCGATAAATTTCGATGGGGACCTGATAATTTTACCGACACCTTGTGGGACATGATATCATTTTACAACCCGCCCTTGTCAAAATTCATGGCCCGCTATCCCCAGGGAATGGAAGGGCTTGAAAAAATTAAAACCACTTTCCGGACGCCAACCGGCAAAAAATACGGCCCCCGGTTCATCGATCTGGGTCTGGCTATCGGCGAAAAACTGTATGCTGTGATTCAAACCGAGTTTTCAGACTGTCTTTAGGTTTGCCGGTTGTCAGGTCGGTCGGCAGCGATTCTAAATTTATTCCGCCATTGAAAAGCCGGCCCTGTGGGGCAGGCAGGATTCTTTACACCTTCAGTGGTCAGCTTTGAGCTTTCAGCCAAAATTGTAATGCCGGGCCTCTAATCAGCGAGATCGTTGCGCAAAAATTCCCCAATCAGAATTGCAGGTTGGCGGCTTTCTTGTTTGACACCCACGATGGTTTTCAATATACTGCCCGGCAATCAAACACTCAATTCATCAGCGATTCAACGAGGTCTGCAATTGGGTTTTAACCATCAACTCAAGGAGGTAAACATGGCTGCAAAGACCTGGTCCACTCCCTACTGGCCCGAAGGCGTTTCCCATGATGTGGCAGATTATGCAAAACCGCTGTTTTCGGTTCTGGACGAATCTGCCCAGGCTTATCCCAACCTGGTTTACACCATTTTCAATGACGCCACGCGAACCTTTGCCCAGGTGAAGGATACGGCCGACAGGGTGGCCAGCTTCTTGGTTTCCCGTGGTATCAAGAAGGGGGATCGGGTGGCCATTTTTCTACCCAATCTGCCCCATTATCCGGCTATATTTTTCGGCATCCTCAAAGCCGGTGCCGTGTGCGTAACCTGCAACCCTCTGTACACTGCCAACGAACTGAATTACCAGCTCAATGACGCCGGGGCCAAGGTGGTTTTTTGTATGGATCACCCCCAGTTTTACCCGACCACGGTTGCGGCCGTTAAAGACAGCAGCGTGGAATCGGTGGTCATTTGCAGTGT
>JBAVYC010000472.1:0-1632 GCA_049698595.1 Desulfobacterales bacterium
CCGTGAATGTAAATAATGCCCGGTGCCGGATGCGTACCGGTTGCATTCAGGGGTTTGAGAAGTTTGGCCCGAATCAAAATTCCGTTGAAATTGGTGTAGATCACATTGGAAACTGAAACCTTCCAGAAACTTCTTTGCGTCAGCGATGCCAGGAGCACGGCGGCTATCAAAACGGACAGGCAGATAATAAAAGCCAGCGGTGCTTTGCTGCGATGATCAGGGTCGAAAAGTTGATTTGTGTTCATTATTTTAATTTAGCCAACAGTTCCTTGGCTTTATCCCGAAAATAGGGATCGTCGGATTGGGCCGCTTTTTCCAAATAGCCTTTTGCCTCGGCCTTATTTTTATCGCCGCCCATTTGGATCAGCAACTCCCCGAGGTAGACATGCGCTTCAATGTTATCGGCGAAGTACTCGGTGGATTGATATTCCCTGTAATATTTCAGAGATTTTTTGCGGTCGTACATGGGCCAGGGTAATACCGCCCAGAAACGGCCGAGTGCAATCATCGGTCCGCCTTCTTTGAACATTTTGTCAATTTCATACGTCTTTTCAAAACTGCTTTGAGTTTTGTCTTTAAGGCCTTCGGCCAGGGCCGTAAAAATACTTACGCCGTCTGAGTAGACGCCGACGTTGAGGCCGTAGTAATAGTATCCGTCGGGTTTTGCCGGATCGAGTTCGGTAGCCTTTTGGGCGTATTGCATCCCTTCCTTGCCGGATTGGGCACAGATATCTTTCCAGCCCTCGACTTTTTGAGATTTTGCTGTGTCACCATATTCTCTGTATGCGCGCGCGCACTTCCAGTGGGCTTCATAGCTGCCGGGATTTTCGGCGATTGCCTTTTGGTACAGTTCAATGGCCTGCTTGTAATTTACAAGTCCTCCTTTCTCGAAGATTTTATCGGCCTCGGCGACATAGTCCGCGGCCATCAGGCTGATGGGAAACAATATTAACATGAAAATATAAAGACAGGTGCTCAATCGTCTTATCATTGTCAATCTCCTTTGATCTCGACATAGCTGTTTTTCACAACAAGCAATGAGTGGTGTCGAGCGTTATCCGTTAATGGTTATTAGTTACTGGTAATATGGTAGGGACTATATCGTTTCTAATAACTAATAACTGATAACGGATAACTGCTGTTGCGTTTCCTTGTTTGATTAGACCATCTCCAGCGCACACGCCATCGAAACGCCGCCGCCGCCGCAAAGCGTTGCCAGGCCGAGGGTGTTGCCTCTTTTTTGCATGGCATGCAGCAGTGTGACCATTATGCGGGCACCGGTGGCGCCCACCGGATGTCCCAGGCCGATACCCGATCCGTTGACATTGGTGATCTCGCGGTTCAAACCGAGTTCCTTTTCACAGCCCAGGTATTGGCCGGCAAAGGCCTCATTGACTTCAATTAATTCAAAATCCTCTATTTTCAAACCGCTTTTAGCCAGCAATTGCCCGACGGCCGGAACCGGTGATAATCCCATGATGGACGGATGGCAGGCGCCTCTGCCCACGGCTATTATTTTTGCAATCGGTTCGATGCCCAATTCTTTTGCTTTGTCGGCCGACATCATCACCACGGCAGCGGACCCATCGTTAATGCCGCTTGAGTTGCCGGCCGTTACTTTACCGATCTTGG
>JBAVYC010000473.1:0-1830 GCA_049698595.1 Desulfobacterales bacterium
CAGCTGCACATCATGGATGTTGCATAAGACCGGCACCCCGGCTTCCCGGGACATGGTTTTGATCATTTCCATGACATCCCTGGCAATTTTAGGGTCAAGGCTGGAGGTGGGTTCATCCACCAGCAGAAGCTGGGGTTTTTGAATGATAGCACGGGCGATACCCACCCGCTGTCGCTGACCGCCGCTTAATTCATCGGCGCGCTTGTCGACAAAATCACTCAGACCGACCTTCTCAAGCAATTCCAGGGCCCGTTGAATGTCGGATTTCGGGTACCAGCGCAAAAAACTTCGCAAGGTCCCCACATAACCCAATCGGCCGGAAAGGACATTGTCCATCACCGACATCCTTTCCACCAGATTGAATTCCTGAAAAATCATGCCCATGCTCCGGCGGGCAGTTCTCAAATCACCTTTTCCCATCTTGGTAATATTTTCCCCGTTTAATATGACGTCACCGCTGCTGGGTTCCACCAATCGGTTGATACACCGAATAAGGGTCGATTTGCCGGCGCCGCTGGGTCCGATGATGGCAAAAAAATCATCTTTTTCCACGTTGAAGCTGACATCTTTCAAGATTTCCGGTCCGGAGCGCGTATATCGAATTCTGAGTTCTTTGACTTCAAGTATTGCCATATAAATCTCCAAACTGGTAAGACCGTACCTGCCTTAATACAAGGGCGGCTTCAGCCGCCCTTGTACTTTGATACGCTTGAATTATTTCTTTTTGGCGTCCTTGGCCTTTTTGAGTTCGCGAATAACATCGTAATCTGCTGAAGTCATTTTCACGAATTTGTTGGACTTGACATTTTCCAAAAAGGCAGCGCAGTCAGGTTCATTTTGCAGCGTCATAAAGGTTTCTTCAATTTTCTGTTTGATTTGCGGACAGAGCGCACCCCGGTAAACAAAGGGGTCCTGGGGGACGGCCGGTGAAAACCACAGATAATTGAAATCTTCTTTTTTCACCATACCGCGCTCGATCACATTATCGAACCGGTGGGTGGCCACGAAGGCGGCATCCACCTTGCCCTCGTAAACCGCCATGGTCGACAGATCGTGTCCGCCCGTGTAGACGATCTTTTTAAAATAATCTTCTAGCGGTTGGTTGATGACCTTGGTAAAAACGACCCGGGGCACCAGATTGCCGGAGGTGCTGGCCGGATCGGTTAGGCCGACTACAGACCCTTTTAAGGATTCGATCGTCGTAAATTTACTGTCTTTTTTGGTTATCAGGGCGGCCTTGTAACCCGGTCCTTCTTCCTGAATATAACCCGGCTTCTTGGCATAGGTCGCAAAGACTTGCACATCCGGATCCTTGGCATTTGCAATTACATAAGAATAGGGACCGAGAACGGCAACATCCGCCCACTTTCCGATCAAAGCTTCCACCACGGTCGAATAGGAGGTGGGCATATAAAACTCGACCTTCTTTCCGGTCATTTTGGCAAGATAGTCGATCACCGGTTTATAAATGGTTAATTCCTGGATGGTTTCTTCGGTGGGAATGATGGAAAAGGTCAACGCTTCGGGATTTTCACACTCGCCAAAAGCGCTGCCGAAAAGCATTAACGACAAGAAAATGGTGAAGAAACAGGTCATCAGCGTTACAGCAGATTTTCTGGAATACATTTTTTCCCCCTTTCTTTTTTTTGTAAAAGTTAAAAATTCAGCTGATTGAGATTTATGAGGTCACCTCCTTCCTGTGTTCGAAAATTTGATCGGATTATCATAATAAGTTGTCATTCACCACCGATATTGAAGTCAAACCGATCGTTAAGTCCCCGGCGAATGCCTGCTATATGTCTTCGGAATCCGAATTCAGATGGCATACCC
>JBAVYC010000474.1:0-11190 GCA_049698595.1 Desulfobacterales bacterium
TATTACCCAGCCACTCTTCTATGGATTCGAGATGAAAAACGTAGCGCTCACATGCCAGTGACAGCGCCCGTCCGGTTTTTCCCGCCCGGGCGGTTCGCCCGATCCGGTGGATATAGTTCTCCGACTCCTGGGGCAGGTCATAGTTGATGACATGGCTGATATCTTCAACATGGATGCCCCTCGAGGCCACATCGGTGGCCACCAGGATTTTGAGTTGTCCTTTCTTAAATTGCTCCATCAGCCGGAATCGTTTGCGCTGGGGAAGATCGCCGGTAATTCCTTCCGCCGGCCACCCGTTGCCCTTCAACCGGTGGGTGAGACGGTCCACCCCGATCTTGGTGTTGACAAAAATGAGCGCTCGACCCCAAGCTTCCCGTTTTAATAATCCCAGAAGAAGGGAAACCTTTTTGTCGGTGCCCACATGATACAATTCCTGCTCAATACCTTCCACGGTCACTGTTTCGGGGGTGACGGCAATAAATTCGGGCAGATTCATATATTCATAGGTCAGCTCCATGACCCGATAGGAGAGGGTGGCTGAAAACAGCATGGATTGTCTTTTTTCATAGGGAGGGAGCTTCCGCAGAAGATAGCGCATATCCTTGGCGAATCCAAGATCCAGCAGACGATCGGCTTCATCAATAACCAGCGCTTTGATGCCCTCGGTTTTGAAAATGCCCTGTTTGTAATAATCAATGATTCGACCGGGGGTGCAGATAATGATGTCAACGCCACGACGAAGAATCTCGGCCTGCTTGAGATAGTCGACACCGCCCACGACCTGAGCCATGGACAGTCCGGTATTGCGGGCCAGAATCTTGGCCTCTTCATAGATCTGGCGGGACAATTCACGCGTGGGTGCGATGATAATGGCGGAGGGCAAGCCGTTGCTTTTTTCAGGCTGCGCCAGCAATCGGGTTATGACGGTAACCAGAAATGCGGCGGTTTTACCGGTACCGGTTTGGGCCTGACCGGCGACATCGCGACCCGTCAATAACACCGGCAAAGTTTGAGCCTGAATGGGTGTGCAGTAGGTAAATCCAGCTTCATTCAGGCCGGATAGAACCGCAGCCGGCAGGTTGAACTCTTCAAACTTTGTGTGAGTTAAAAATTCAGGCTTTAGTGCCCGTTGGATTTGCAGCGACGCTTGGGATTCTTCCGACATGGTTGACCTTTTAAAACTTCATCTTCAATTGAATATAAGAATAACAGGTTAATTGCAATTTCCATTTGATCTTGTTTTGGTTAGATTATACTCCCATTTCTAATTATTGCAATATATAACCACAACATGCAGGGAACCGCCGGAGTCAAATCTAACCCATTCAGATAGAAGTGACTTACCTTCCCGGATACGGCCCTAAAGTCCCAAATCGCAACACTCAAATTACGAACAATATACAATCCGGACTTCCGCAATCGTCAGCCCAAAACCGGCGAAAGTTACAATGCTTGACAACGCCGGATCACTGACCCATATTGGAAACGCTATCTTTTCAGCGTAGGTTAAGCCTGGAACGAATCATCTTAACTTCAGATAACCCCCGATAGATCGGAAAATTATGATGAAAAAATTTTTCAAGGTCAAAACCATCGACCAGGCCCTTGAATATGCCGTGCAGTTTCCCCGCATGGCGCCGGAGGGAGTCTCATTATCGGCTGCGGTGGGTAGAATTCTTGCAGAAGATATCCTGTCCGATATCGATCTGCCGGATTTTTCACGGTCGATAATGGATGGTTTTGCGGTCAGAGGTTCATCCACCTTTGGTGCCGGTGAGGCAAATCCCGCATATCTTAACGTAACGGGCACCGTTTCCATGGGGAATAAACCGGATCTTTCCGTGGGTCCGGGGGAGGCCGTTCGAATTGCCACCGGCGGAATGCTGCCGCCAGATGCCGACAGCGTCGTCATGATCGAGCACACCGAGGCAATTGATGATACCACCATCGAAGTTTATCGCAGTGTCGCACCCGGACAAAATATGGTGGCAGTGGGTGAAGATATCAAAAAAGGTGAAGTCATTCTGAGGTGTGGGGGGAAAATCAGGCCTCAGGAAGCCGGAATGCTGGCTGCTTTGGGAAAACAGACCGTCACGGTGTACAAAAAACCGCTAATCGGCATAATCTCCACCGGAGATGAGGTGGTTGCCGTTCACGAATCCCCCGGTCCGGGTCAGATTCGCGATGTCAACACCTATACGCTGTTAGGCCTGATTCAGGAGATGGGTGCAACGGCAATCCCTTTTGACATCGTGCGTGATGATTATCAGGCACTGCTGGCAAAAAGCGCTCTGGCTCTGGCCCAGTGTGACATTGTTCTGGTGTCGGGAGGCAGTTCAGTCGGCCCGCGGGATTTCACCCTTGATGTTATCAACGCCCTGGAGGACTCCGAAATCTTGTTTCACGGCATTTCGATTAGTCCGGGAAAACCCACCATCCTGGCCCGCGTCCGGAACAAAGCCTTTTGGGGATTGCCCGGACACGTGGTATCCGCTATGGTTGTGTTCTCCAGGATCGTGAAACCTTTTATAGAGCATGTCAGTGGTCGCACCGATGTTCACAGAAAAAAAATGCGGCTGACGGCAAAGTTGATCAGAAACCTGGCCTCGGCCCAGGGCCGTGTCGATTATACCCGTGTCCGGCTGAAACACAAAGAGGGCGTCCTGTGGGCCGAACCGATATTGGGCAAATCCGGTTTAATCAGCACGATGGTAAAAGCAGACGGATTGATCGAAATCGGTATGAATCTCGAAGGATTGGATCAAGGGACGCAAGTGGAAGTTATATTGGTATAAAAGAACGCCACAGCATACCGGGTTAGGGAGCGATATATGAAACCGAAGCGTAATGTCTATCTTAATATGAAAACCCTGGCGGAGGCCCAACAAATTATCCATGAGAATTTTGCGGTGTCCGATATTCTGGCAATCGAAACAATTCCGGTGCCGGAAGCCGTCAACCGGGTCCTGGCACAACCGATTCAGGCAAAAATTTCTTCGCCCCATTTTAACGCAGCGGCCATGGACGGTTTGGCCGTTAAAGCCGAGATCACGTTCGGGGCCAGCGAAACAGCGCCTAAAACACTTAATGTCGGCCGGGACGTATTTTACGTAAATACCGGCCATGTCATGCCGACGGATACCGACGCGGTCATCATGATCGAACATGTCCTGGTCCACGATGACACCCGGATCGAAATCGAGAAACCGGTTTTTCCCTGGCAGAACGTCCGCAAGGTCGGAGAAGACATCGTGGCAACAGAACTTCTCTTCCCCCAAAACCACTTAATCACTTCTTACTGTGTCGGTGCTTTGCTGACAGGCGGGGTGTTTGCCGTACCTGTCAAAAAAAAACCAAAAATCCTGATTATCCCCACCGGTTCGGAACTTGTCGATTGGCGCAGCTTTTCGGTTGATAATTTCAAACCGGGCCAGGTGCTGGAAACCAACTCATTTGTTCTGGGCAGCCTGATCGAAAATTGCGGCGGGGTTTACAGCCGGCACAACATGCTGCTGGACGATTCGGCCAAGATCAAACAGGCCGTTCAAGCGGCCGCTAAAGAAGATTATCAAATGATTCTCATACTGGGTGGGTCGTCCGCCGGATCAGAAGATTTTGCCAAACGGGTCATCCTCGATCTTGGGCAGGTGTTTGTCCATGGTGTGACCATCATGCCCGGCAAACCAGTGGTAATCGGAACGGTTGGACAAACGCCGGTATTCGGCATTCCGGGATATCCGGTGTCTGCAATCATTGCGTTTGAACAATTTGTCCGGCCTTTGATCCATAGGATGCTGGGACAACCCGATGACACCGGGGAGACAATCCAGGTGGAGCCGACGCGCAAGATCGCCTCAAAGCTCGGCGTGGAGGAATTCTTGCGGGTAAAATTAGGACAGGTCGGTGATCGGATTGTCGCAACTCCCCTGCCGAGAGGTGCCGGCAGTATCACATCAATTACGGAAGCCGACGGTATCATCCGGATTCCAACCCATATCGAGGGCATCAATGACCGTGAAAAGGTTAGCGCCCAACTTTTACGTCCCCTGCCGTCGGTTCTCAGGACCATTGTCATCGTTGGAAGTCACGACAACACCTTGGATGTCCTGGCAGATCAAATCAAGGCCAGGCACAGCCGCTTAACCCTTTCGTCAAGCCATGTCGGCAGCATGGGGGGATTGATGGCCATCAAAAAAGGTGTCTGCCATCTGGCAGGGTCCCACTTGCTGGACCCCCAAGACGGTTCTTACAATGTGTCTTATATCGAGAAATTTTTAGCGCAAGTGGATGTAAAACTGGTCAACCTGGTCTTGCGGGACCAGGGTCTGATAGTCGGGCGGGGAAATCCTAAAAGCATCAAAGGAATCGAGGACCTGGCTCGAAACGATATTTCCTTTATCAACCGGCAGGCAGGTTCCGGAACAAGAATTCTGCTGGACTATCGTTTAAATCAAATCGGAATCGATCCGGCGGATATCAACGGCTATCATCACGAGGAATTCACGCATATGGCCGTTGCCGTGGCGGTGCTCAGTGGCACCGTAGACGCCGGTCTTGGGATTCATGCCGCCGCCGCCGCCCTGGATCTTGATTTTATCCCCGTCGTTACCGAGCAATACGATTTGATAATTGCCGCCGAGCATTTTGATTCGGAAAATATTCAACTGTTGCTTGAAGCCGTCAACAGCCGGCAGTTCAAGCGCCGCGTGGATGCGCTGGGCGGGTACAGCACTGAGAAAACGGGGGAAATTATCCTGTAGTATCCAACCCGAATGAACAAACTGAACAAAAAAATATTCGGCACCCTGTTCTTCTCCATATTTGCGGCGGTAACCGGTGTCGGGGTGGTTGTCCCGCTGCTGCCGATCTACGCCCACGATCTGGGTGCTTCAGGTCTCTACATCGGCCTCATATTCGGTGCCTTTTCCCTTTCACGAACATTTTTTCTGCCCTATTTCGGACGGCTTTCCGACCTTAAAGGACGGAAGCCGCTTATTGTTCCAGGCTTTCTGGCCTATGCCCTCGTCTCGATAGCCTTCGTCTATTCAAATTCCGTCGATACCCTGATTGTCATTCGGTTTTTTCACGGAATCGCCTCCGCCATGCTGATGCCGGTGATCCAGGCCTATATTGGAGATATCACCCCGAAGGGTCGCGAAGGAATCACTATGGGCTTGTTTAACATGTCTCTGTTTCTGGGATTAAGCTTGGGACCGGTAATCGGTGGGATCATTAAAGACCATTTCAGCCTCCAGAGCTCATTTTTCTGCATGGGCCTGTTGGCCCTCATCGGTTTTTTTTTATGCCTTTTTCTGCTTCCGCCCACGAGGTCCGAACGGGCAATCCGCCATGGTAAAAACCCCTTTTCATGGAAAATGCTTCTTAATGATCGCCAGGTGGTGGGACTTTTTCTTTTCAGGTTCGCTTATGTGGCCTGTGTGGGCATTATTTGGGGGTTTATCCCCTTGCTGGCGGACATGGAATTTTCGGCTTCCAGTTCTTTAATCGGGGTTTTGGTCATGTTAGGGGTATTTATCAGTGGGTTGATCCATGTGCCGATGGGTTACCTGGCCGACAGGATGAGTAAAAAGCTCATCGTGACGGCCGGCGGGCTGCTGATCAGTTATGCCATCTTATCCTTTCAATGGTCTGGCTGCATAAAGGATCTGGTGATTGCCACGGTTATATTCGGTCTCGGCGGAGGGATTTCCATGCCGGCTCTGATGGCGATGGTCGTATTAAAAGGAAGCCGGATCAATGCCATGGGCAGTATAATGGCGCTGATGACGGTGGCCCACAGTCTGGGAATGTTATGCGGCGCGCTGGTCGGGGGATTGATGATGGATTTCTTTCAACTGCGCGGGGCCTTTCCTCTGGGTGCCGTGATTATGATGATTTGTACCGCCCTGTTTCTGGTAAGCACGTATCCCCAAAAACAACGAATCAATAAAAATTGACAACTATCATTCTTGCATTACCTTAGAATCAACGTATGACAGGGAGCATCTCTTTTCCAATTCACCATCAGGCTGATAAGCGTGCATGAAAAAAATGGTAGTATAAATGAGTACCAAACGGGATTATTACGAAATTCTAGGCCTCGGCCGTAACGCAACCAATGACGAACTGAAAGCAACCTACCGAAAACTTGCCTTAAAGTACCACCCGGATCGAAATCCAGGCGACAAAGAAGCCGAAGAAAAATTTAAGGAAGCTGCTGAAGCATATGAAGTCCTGAGGGATTCTGAAAAACGGAACCTATATGACCAATTTGGTCATGCGGGACTTGAAGGATCAGGATTTTCGGGTTTTGGTGGATTCGAGGATATTTTTTCAAGCTTTGGCGATATCTTTGAGGATTTTTTCGGATTCGGCACTCGCAGGCGGTCCAGAAGCAGGGCACAACGGGGCGCTGATCTGCGTTACGATCTCACGCTTAGTTTTAAGGATGCGGCCTTTGGAACAGAAACAGAGATTACCGTGGAGAAAATGGCAGTCTGCCCTGAGTGCAACGGCAATCGGTGTGAGGCCGGAACGAGTCCTGAGACGTGCAGTCAGTGCGGCGGTGTGGGCCAGGTTTCCAGGAATCAGGGCTTTTTTACCGTTCGAACGACCTGCCCTGTATGTCGCGGTCAAGGTCAGGCCATCCCCCACCCCTGCCCCGGGTGCCGCGGAACAGGTCAGGAGGTGGTCAGGAAAAAAGTATCCGTCAAAATTCCCGCCGGGGTTGACAATGGATCAAGACTGCGTCTGACCGGTGAAGGAGAACCCGGCAGTTATGCGGGCCCATCGGGTGATCTCTACGTTTTCATATATGTCGAATCCCATAAATTTTTTGAACGACGCGATACCGATATTATCTGTTCAGTGCCCATTTCATTTATCCAGGCGGCCCTGGGCGATCAAATCACGGTGCCAACCTTAAACGGTGATAAAAAGTTGAAGATTCCAAAAGGTACCCAACCCGGCGATTTGTTATACTTTCACGGATCCGGCATTCCATCTTTGAGAACCGGAAGACGTGGCGACCAGATCATGCAGATGAATATAAAAACACCCACCCATCTTAGTAAAAAACAGGAAACCCTGTTGAAGGAATTCGCAAAACTTGAAACCGGAAAACTTTCCAGCAAGTTAAAGAACATCCTCAAGGGCGGTGTGTCTGAAGCTGTGAATCAGCGGCCACCAACAGAGCTGGGGGTATGAGGATGGCCCCTGGAAGGGGCCGGGGCCATCTCTGCTGGTGGCCGCTGATTTTTAACCTTAATGTTTAGGCAACACTGGGATAAATGCCTTGTCAATAATTCGCCATTTGAAAATCCGTTTCCCTTGCCTAGGATTCAGGAATTTGTGACATGTATGAGTTAAAAGTCGTGACCCGATTTGCTGCCGCCCATCAACTCACTATGGTGGGTACAAAATGCGAGAACATGCATGGGCACAACTGGAAAATTGAAGTCTATGTCATCGGAGAAAGTCTGGACAAGGCGGGTGTTCTGGTAGATTTCGGCGTGATCAAAAAACACGTTGCGGACATCATGACGATGTTCGACCACAAATATCTCAATGAGCTTGCCTTCTTTGAAGACAAACAGCCTTCTTCGGAAAACATTGCCTATCACATCGCGACCGAGCTGCAGCAAAGAATCGATGATTCGGCTGTAAGTGTCAGCCGCGTCACCGCCTGGGAATCGGATGATGCCGCGGCAACCTATTTCGTTCGTAATCCGTAGTTAGCTGCCTGTTTTGTTGCTTTTACCCCTATCCTCGGATGGTGAAAATTACCCGCAACATATCCTCTAAATCTTCTCCCAATTTCATTCTTAGCGACGGATATATAGTTTCAGGTTTCAGTTTAATCGAAAAAAAATATCTTTGGAACCATAAAAAAAATCCCAAAGATGTTAGATTAAGCGATATTTATGTCCACTTGAGTCTATTTGATAGTAACTTTTCACCAACCCACCACTGACCACAGACAACCGACAACTATCCGTTGAGTTCCTGCCAGCGCGCCATCAACCCATCGCGGGTGATTATACGGCTGACATCCGCCACATGCTGTTGAATATTATCGAGCCCCCCTTCCTGCCGGTCTACCAGGATTACCGACTTTACAACCTTTAGGCCTTCCGAGCGCGCCCGTTCAATCGCTTTGATGGTGGATCCGCCGGTGGTGGCCACATCATCAATTATCGCCACACGTTGCCCCGGCTGAACATCTCCTTCTATCCAGCGGACAATGCCGTGATCTTTTTTTGTTTTGCGAATTGAAAATGCGTTGATCGGCTGTGCGTTTATCTCGGATGCAAACGCCGTGGCCACTGCCAGGGGATCGGCCCCGAAGGTGAGCCCACCGACCGCAGATACATCGCAGTCTTTAATTGCATTAAATATCAGATGGCCGGCTAAATACATGCCGCGCGCACTTAATGTTGCCGGTTTGCAATTGACATAAAACCGGCTCAATCTACCGGAAACCAGTTTAAATGTCGGTTCTTGGCTGTATTTAAAGGACTTGCGGCACAGGAGGTCAATCAATTCTGGTTTCATCGTATTGTGTCCCGAAATTTTTTTCCCGCTGAGGCCGGAAAAGGTTAAACTGCCTAGCGGCTTTACAATTTGTCTTGTTGATGGAATAATAAAAAAATCATAGCTCCCGTCTCGCAATGTCACCCGAGTTGCCAAGAAAAAGTTGATTTCGAAAGGGTATTTCGATATAAAAAAGCCTCCACTTAATGGAAGAAGCCGGTTCAATGGGATTCAGTGGAGGCTTTGAGCAAGGAAAACCGGAAACGGCACTCCCTGAACTCATAAGGTTCATACCAGGAAATGTGAAAAGGGTCAATTCACAAAACAGGTTCTGTTGCGGTTGAGAGGCTGGAATACAATATGATACGAACACAATTGCGGAGTTTGCTTATTAGTATTAGCATCGCCATTCTGACTTTATCCCCGGCGCTGGTCTTTGCCGACGAGACGATCGGAACGTTTAATCTTATTCAAACCATCGATACCGCTCTCAAGGCCAACCTGGGCCTGAAGCGATCCAAAGAGGAAGTCAATGCCGCTCTGGCAACCAAAAAAGCCCGGACGACCAATTTTCTCCCGACCTTCAGTGCCCGATACGGTTATATACGCCGGGATCAGGCGACAAACCAGGCTCTGATAGGACAGGGGGGGCAAGCAACGACAGTCGTCATAAATCCTGAAGACGAATATAATTTCGTAACTTCTTTCTCCCAGCCCATTTTTACCGGATTTGCACTGCTTAATCAGTATAAAATCGCAAGTCTGGGTCTCGATGTTGCTGAGATATCGGAAAAACTCACGCGCCAGGATGTTATTCTGGATGCGAAAAATGCCTATTTTTCAATTTTAAAATCACAAAAACTGATGGATGTGGCCGAAGACACCGTCAAACAGGTTAACGCCCAGAAAGAAGTGGCCGAAAATATGTACCAGGTCGGGATGAGCCCTTTAAATGATTTGCTGCAAAGTCAAGTGCAGTTAGCCAACGACAAACAAAGATTTATTACCGCCCAGAACAATCTGGAAATCAGCAAATCCCAATTTAACACCCTGCTTCGCAGACCCGTGAACGCTCCGGTAGCCATTGTGGACATACTGGATTACACGCCCTTTGAGCACGACATCAGCTACTGTCTTAACCAAGCCGACCAAAATCGGCTGGAACTTCAAGTGGCCGACCTTGAGGTTCAAATCGCGGATAAAGATTATCAACTGTCCAAAAGTGATTATTTCCCGTCCATCGACCTGACCGGCAACTGGACCCGGCGGGGGACCGATTGGGATGTCGATGGTGGCGAAGGCATCGCCGATAAGAAATTCTGGGATATCCGGGCCACGGCCACTTGGCAATTCTGGCAATGGGGGCGAACCCGATACGGTGTCAAGGAAAAACTGAGTCGTCTTTCCCAGGCCAAATATCGTAAAGAAGAAATTTCTGATAATATTGAACTGGAGGTTAAACAGTCCTTCCTCAGGACCAAAGAGACGGAAAAGAATATCACCACCATTGAAAAAGCCATCGAACAGGCCAAGGAAAACCTGAGAATAACAGAAGAGCGTTACAAGGAACAGGTATCGACCACCACCGACGTGCTGGTCGCACAAACCCTGCTTACCGAAACGATGACGAATTATTACAATGCTTTGTATGATTTCAAAATTGCCAAAGCTGTCCTCTATCGGGCGATGGGCCAGGAAATACTGGAATGATTGACGCCGGTGAGAAAAGCTTCATCATTCGGATGTTCCACGTTCACCATAATTTCGGCCCCAAAAAAGCCCTCATCGACATTACCCTCGACATCGCAAAAAATGAATTCGTTTTTATCAGCGGCCCCAGTGGTGCCGGCAAAACAACCCTGCTAAAGCTTCTCTATTTGGGGGAGCCGGTATCGGAGGGCCAGGTGTTGATTGACGGAATAAATATAGCCCGAATCCCCCGCAAAAAAACACCTCATCTGAGACGGAAATTCGGCGTCATCTTTCAGGATTATAAGTTGATCCCCACCAAAAGCGTCTATGATAATCTAGCCCTGGTCCTTGAAGCCGCCGGTGCCAAAAGGCGCATCATTCAAAAAAAGGTAAAACATATCCTCCGGTTAGTGGGAATGGAAGACAGGCTCAAATCATTTCCCCCCAGTTTGTCCGGCGGCGAACAACAGCGGATTGCCGTGGCCAGGGCGATCATCGGCGACCCCAAAATAATTCTGGCGGACGAACCCACCGGGAGCCTGGATGACGAGTCTGCCGAAGCGATCCTCGATCTTCTCAGAGCCGCGCATATCCGCGGGGCAACCGTTATTATTGCCACCCATGACAAGGCCCTGATGCGCAAAACAGGAGGGCATGTTCTGACCCTTCAACAGGGACGTCTTGAAACATCAGCGTTTCTGGAAAAACAGTATGATGATATTATTCTTAAAACGGGCGATAGATGACATTTTGCAAAACAGATTTTTGAATCTTGTCACTATCATTACCATATCGCTGGCAATTTTAATTGCCAGCGCATTCATCCTATTTTTTGTCAACACCAGTGATATTATCAATTCCTGGAAAAGGGGCCTGCGCATTATGGCCTATATAGAGCCGGGCATCCATAATGCCGATCTGGCCGGTTTAGAGCGCACCGTTCAGTCCCTGGAGGGGGTGCACACC
>JBAVYC010000475.1:0-1671 GCA_049698595.1 Desulfobacterales bacterium
AGCCCGGCAATCAAATCCGCCTTTGTTGAGAGCTCGGATCGGAGCTGGTCCCGGTTCTTTTTTTCTTGATCAAGCGCAGTGGCCAGGTCGGTAGCCTTTTGTTCCCCCAGCGCCACCGCGCCCTCAAGCGAGGCAATCCGTTCTTGCGCCCCTTTTAATTTTTGGATTTCAGAACTCAGAAGCTTCCCGTTCTGTTTTTCTTGATTGAGCTCTTTTGCCAGCTTCGCAATCTTTTGCTGTGACTGGGAAAGCATTGTATCTATCATCGACACTTCGCGCTCAAGCTCCCCAACACGTTCTTTCGCGGCCTTTAATTCCTCCCGAGCGTCCCTAAGCTCGTCATTAGGGGCTTTTCGCTGGACGAGTTGGTTCTCGGTCGAGGTATTTTGGGTTTTTAGATCCAACGCCTGAACTTGTGCCCCGGCAATATTACTTTGCTGTATGGTAATTTCACCCGGTTTTTGAGATGACGTTTCCATATTTGAGCCGCTGTTACGATCGAATGCCTGCCCCAAATAAGTCTTAAGGTTCCGATAAGGCGCGTGATTTTCACCAAAATAATAAAGGTATCCGAAAATGCCCAATAAAATAACCGCGAACATCGGAGCGACATAGGCAAGCTTAAGCCCGGCAGGTTTTTTCGGCACTTTTTGGGCAACTAGTTGATAGGAGTCCCCCGAGGTACCGGGTGGTATCTCTGTTCCGTTTTGCGGGATCTTTTTGGCCGGGGCATTCTGATCTTCTACCGCGCCTTCTATTTGTTGCTTCGGCATTGAGTAATTTTCCGCACATTCTCTGATTATTTCCGGTCCTATTATCCTTTCGTCTTGGGCATATCCGGTCAATAAGGCCAAATCGCAAATAATATTGATCAGCCGCGGGTTACCTTTAGAAAAGGAATAGATTTCACGAACTGCTTCGGGGCTAAAAATCTGCCTTTCCGAACCGGCAATTTTGAGACGATGGATGACATATTGCTCAGTTTCAATTTCCTGTAACGGTTCGAGATTATGGATAATAGCAATTCGCTGCCGCAACGCTTTGTTCTTTTTTAATATACTGTTAAATTCGTATTGACCGACAAAAATAATATTTATCAGCTTTTTATCCGGCTCCTCTATGTTTGAAATGAGACGTACTTCTTCCAAACGCTCTGGATCAAATCTCTGGGCCTCTTCAATAAGGAGGACGACTTCCTTATGGTGAACATTCGCATCGTTCAGGAAGTGCTTTAAATGGCTGAGGAAGTCCCCCTTGGTGCTAAACTTTTTATTCATTTTAAACGCATCCGCCGTCAAATTCAAAAAGTCCAGCTGCCCCAAAGAGGGATCGGAGACCTGTGCAAAAATTATATTATCCCCTAAACTATTGGCCAATGCATTGACAAGGGTGGACTTACCGGTGCCGACATCGCCGGTCAGCGATATAAACCCTTTGTTATTTAAAATTCCATATTTCAGGGCGGCAAGCGCTTCTTCATGCTTTTCGCCAAGCCAAAGGAATTTCGGGTCGGGACTGATTTCAAAAGGCTTTAAGGTCAGATTGTAGTGTTTAAGATACATGTTATTCCAGAATGTCCTTAACGGCCTTTAAAATTGGGTTGATGTCAACAGATGGTTTTGGGGCGGCTTCCGGTTTTGTTGCAAGAAACTTTTTGACACAGTCGTATTG
>JBAVYC010000476.1:0-9843 GCA_049698595.1 Desulfobacterales bacterium
TCCGCGATCGCGATCGTGTCCACGGCGCGGGAGGTGAACGGGACCATCTTTTCATAGTCACGGCCCAGGCCCACATACGCTTCAACGAATGGCTTTTCAAACTCTTTCGGATAGTGGAAGTAACCTGTCTTTACATATTCTTGCTTCCATTTGGGCGTATTCTCCATAGCCGACACGGCACTGCTTCCGGCTCTGGTCATATCCAGCCTGTCGGTAACAGCCGTCCGAAGGGCGCAATAAGGAATGGTAGGCTGAAATGCGATCATTTCCAGTTTCTTAATGTGGTAGGCGTGTTTCAGCGCGCTCCTTCCGATCTGTCTGGCAGCTTCATACACCCCATCGGCCAGGATATCTCCGATTCCTTCTCTCCTGGCGATCTTGCCGATAAGCGCAAGCACCAGATCCTGGTTTTCCCATTCCAGATCTTCTCCCTGGGTGTCCGCTTTGGTCAAAATGCCTTTTTCAAAAAGATCTATTGCAAAAGCAATGTTGCATGCAGTTGAAACCGTGTCTAATCCGAATTTCTCACACAGGTTGACACATCTCGCATTGAAAAGAAGATCACGTGTCTTCACGGCAAACATGAACGCAAACCATGATTGGCATTTCACCGAACAATATTCGCCTTCAGGCAGTTTAATATTCACCTTGCAGGCGAGGGTACAATTGAAACAGCCTAGTGTTCGGGAACTGAATTCCTTAACAAAATTCTCATGATACTCGCCGGCATTGTCGAACGGGCGCTTCGGACCCAAATTGCCCCAGGCCCAGTTGTTCATGAACCATTCGTGGCATTCATAAGACATTCTGTCAAAATACGCTCTTATGCCGTCCGTCTTTTTGAGGATATGTTCACACAGTTCATAAAAATCAGCTGGCCGGGCAATATGGATATCATTTGTCCCGTAGACGGCAATAGCTTTTAGTTTTTTGTCTCCCATAACGGCGCCCACACCGGCTCGACTCGCACCGGTGCCGGAGCCATGTTCGATTGTTGCCGCAAGGACCCGGTTCTCCCCTGCCTGGCCGATACTCAGAACTTGTGCTCGGTTCTGCTTCAGCTCATCCCGAATGATTTTTGAGGTTTCTCTGACGTCTTTCCCCCAGAGATGGCTGGCGTCACGGATTTCTGCTTTGTCACCGTTAATCCAGAGGTATGCCGGTTTTGAAGACTTCCCCGAGACGATAAGGTTATCATACCCGGCGTGCTTTAACTCCGCTCCCCAGAAGCCTCCCAGGCTAGAATAAGTTTGAAGATTCGTCTGGGGAGAAAGGGTGGTGAGTATCGTGCGATTTGCACCTGGGGCGAGGGTGCCGGTAAGAATGCCGACACCGAATACCATAAGATTGTCGGCGGAATAAGGATCTGTCTCCGGCGGGACCCGATCCCAAAATAATTTGGTATTGGTTCCTCGCCCGCCGAGATACATTCCCCTGGCAGTCGTATCTACCTCTGTCTTGAGACTTTTCCCTGTGGACAAGTTGATCTCCAGATTCTTTCCTGCCGAGCCGTAATGCATTTTCTTTTACTCCAATTCCTTTTACTTGTCCGCGGGCGCAGAAGATAAGAAGTTGATTTTCCAAAGCGAACAAACGTTAATCACTCCGTCATTATGATAACCAGAGTTCCATCACTCTCTCTTGGGAGTCCCGCACGAAAATATTTTACCATTCGCAGGCATGTTTCCAGAATCGACAAGGCCGCACCGTCGGCATTTATTCGGATGATTTCCATCAACTATGACCAGAGAACTGCGTGCAACTTAAAATTTATTATTGTTTAATTTCATAGATAAAAAATCAGTGTCCGAGCGTTATAAAAAGCCATTATTAAATTTATTTTTGATTGTAAACGTTTTATCTAAATTTTTTAGCGGACTGTTTTATTTACATGGCCTATGGTGAATTATGCGAGGACCAAAAATATATTGGATTTGCGGTCAGAAAACTAAATATACCACATTTTTGGATTTCATAATAATTATCCTATACTTGAATCGAATCTTCACCAAAACTATTTTGTATGCGATCTAAATCTCAAACGCGATCGAGTCTGTCGAATCATAAAATGAATCAAAATTAATTTATAAATATTTGATATTATTATAAAAAACTTGACAAGCCTAAAATTTATGAGTTAGGGTGGCTCACAGAAAAAAGCGGATAAATTTGCGTGATTCGGGAAAGGAAATTTTGATTTTAGAAGGATTTCTGCCGGTCTGAGTCTGGCTCAAAAGCGGTACAATTTTTTTGAGGAAGATGGCTATGAAGAAAATGTTGCCTACTTTCGCATGGATTTTCCTCACCACGATTTCTTTGTTCTTGCTTATCTCAAGTTTTCAGATCCTCAATATCGACTCCCCGGAAGCTCAAAACGGCGTTTTAGATCTCCGCCGGTGGAATTTCGATAAAGATGGCCCGGTGGAATTGACGGGAGAGTGGGAATTTTACTGGTCGGCCCACCTGGCCCCTGAAGATTTTGCGGATTCCGCAAAGCCCCAGAAAACAGGCCTGATCAAGGTGCCGTCCGTATGGAACGGCTATCCGGTAGCCGGTAAAAAGCTTAGCGGCGACGGTTTTGCGACGCTGCGTCTTAAGGTGCTCCTCGGTGAGGCACCTTCTTCCATGGCACTTAAAATCATGGAATTAATGACGGCCGGCACCGTATACATCAATGGAAAGGCCGTCGCTACCGTCGGATACCCCGGCCGCGACAAGCAAAGCAGCATCCCCGAATGGCGCCCTCTGGTCCTTGATTTTGATACCACCGCAACCCCGCTGGAGGTGATCTTTCACATATCCAATTTTCACCACAGAGAAGGAGGCATTGACCGGCCCATTTTGCTGGGCGAGGAATCCCGGATACGTGAAATCGTCGTTAAAAAAAGAGGCTTCGAACTGTTTCTGGTGGGAAGCCTTTTCATTATGGGGCTTTACCATATCGGGCTTTGGACTCTCAGAAGAAAAGAACGCTCAACGTTGATCTTCGGTATATTTTGTTTGAATCTGACCCTTTATGCATTGTTCACCGGTGAAATGCACTTTGTCCATCTGTTTCCGAATGCCTCCTGGCAGCTTGTGGTCAAGCTGATATATTCTAGCTTTTATTTCAGCGTACCGCTGTTTTTCATGTTTATTTATTCTCTGTATCCTCAAGAAACCAATATGCGCTGGGTCCGGATCGTCCAGCTGCTGTGTATCCTTTTTACCGCGCTGCTGATTTTTTCTCCGCCAAGGGTATTCCTGCCGACGGTGCGTATCTATCACCTGATATGCCTGGTCCAGGGATTGTATATTACTTACGTGCTGATATCGGCCTACCGGCATAAACGCGCAGGCGCAGGGATGTTCATTTTGGGCTTTGCGGTGCTGTTTGCCGCGGCCATAAACGACGTCCTTCACAGCAATCGGCTGATTGTAACCACAGAGCTGGCGCCATTCGGCCTATTCGTTTTCTTATTTTCCCAGGCGTTTTTGCTCTCCCAGCGTTTTTCCGGGGCATTTAGTACCGTCGAACGTCAACGCGCGGTACTGTCGCAAACGAACCGGGCCTACAGCCGGGAAATTGTAGAACACAAGAAAGCGCGGTCTGAGCTCGTGGTGGTTCAAAACAGGCTGGAAGAGCTGGTGGCAGAACGTACCTATGAACTGGAGTGCAACAACTGCCGGCTCGAAGATAAAATCGAAGAGCATCGCACAACGGAAAAAGCGTTGCAGCAAAGTGAGCAGCGTTACCGCACGATTTTCGAAAATATCCTGGATACCTATTTCAGAATTACGGCTGATGGTATCATAACTGAAATCAGTCCATCAGGGGCTCGGCTGTTAGACTATGACAGCACGGATGGACTAAACGGCAAGGATCTTGTCAGGGATTTGTGTACCGATGTGGAAGAAGGCCAAAAGTTTCAGGCTGAGCTCATGGAACACGGCCGTGTGGCTCATTTTGAAATTAGACTCAACCGTCGCGACGGCGCAACCGTTTTCGTTGAGGTCATGGCCCATATCGTTTTCGACGAGTCGGGCCGGGCGGGTGGAGCGGAAGGAATGATCCGTGATATCAGTGAACGTAAAAAATCCTGGGAGGCGCAGCGACGGTTGGAAGATCAGCTCGTCCGTGCCCGTAAAATGGAGGCTCTGGGGCTGCTTGCCGGCGGCGTTGCCCACGATTTGAACAATGTGCTTTCAGGCGTCGTAGCTTATCCCGAACTTCTGCTCCTTGATCTTCCGGCGGACAGTTCATTGAAAGAGCCGCTGAAGGCCATCCAATCCTCCGGGCAGAGAGCCGCGGCCATAGTCCAGGATTTGCTGACGCTGGCCCAAAGGGGCGTCCTTCAAACCGAAGTGCTCAACCTTAACAGTGTCATTTCGGAATACATGATATCAGTAGAATACCAAAAATTTAAGCAGACCAACCCTTCAGTGGATATGACGGTCAATTTGGCACCTGAACTCATGAATATTCGCGGATCCCAGATTCATCTTTGCAAATCGGTGGCGAACCTCATTGCCAATGCGGCGGAAGCCCAGCCGAGCGGCGGAAAAATCCATGTTTCGACGACAAACCGCTATGTCGACCAAGCAATATATGGCTACGATACCATCAATGAAGGCGACTACGCCGTACTCAAAGTACAAGACTTTGGTATCGGCATTTCATCGGAGGATATGGAGCGCATTTTCGAGCCTTTTTTCACAAAAAAGGCGATGGGCCGGAGCGGAACCGGTTTAGGCATGGCATTGGTTTGGGGCACCATTCAGGATCACAACGGCTACATTCACGTCCATAGCACACCGGATGTCGGCACCACCTTCGAGCTCTATTTGCCGGTGACCCGCGAAGCGGTTCGGGATGATGTCGAACCTATCGATATCGACGCGTGTCTGGCCAATGGTGAAAAAATTTTAATCGTGGATGATATTAACTATCAACGTGAGATCGCGTCTTGTATGCTGCAAAAATTGGGTTATGCCACTCATGCGGTTGCCAGCGGTGAAGAAGCCGTGGAATATATCCAAAATAATGAGGTCGATTTGATCGTATTGGATATGATAATGGATCCGGGGATTGATGGCCTGGAGACATACCGGCGTATAAAAAAATTACGGCCGGACCAAAAGGCGATCATTGCCAGCGGATTTTCAGAAGGCACGCGTGTCAAAAAGGCGCAGAAATTAGGGGCCGGAGCTTATGTCAAGAAACCTTACACAATTGAGAAGATCGCCCAGGCGTTACAGGCTGAGTTGAAAAATTGAATCGGTATGAATAAATCCTTGGCAAAACCATTGCAAATGGTTATGCTCTGACGCGGATAAAACATGTCGACGAAGTTTCAGAGAAAACGCAGATCATGCTTTACATTTCGTTGGGTTGAACGGTTCAGCGTTCAACGTTCCGGGTTCAAAAAAGCCGGCCAGCTCGGATCAAAGGGTTCGTGCCTTCATCTGATGATCAATCCGTTTCACTCATTGGGTATGACGAGTATATTTTGAAGTCGGAAGTGGGAGTCGGAAAACTGAATTCGGCATTGAGAGGTTTGGAAGGATAAGTGTTAGTTATCAGCAGTATCCAGCGGTTGTAACCTTTGAACCCTGAACCCCGAACCTGGAACCGCTTAGTTTAGATGGGGATTAATGGCTTGCATCAAAATCCGGATAACAATAAAAAAACCGCTCTAAATGCCGAAGAAGCCCGGAAGCTTCTTGAGAAGTTCGACATTGCCCTGGTGCCCGAACGATTGGTTCGCCGGCAATCGGAGGTGATTGCCGCCGCCCGGGATATCGGATTTCCGGTAGTGGTCAAAGGCATGGGTAGCAATCTGCTGCACAAAACCGACCGCGGTCTGGTACACCTCAATCTTTTGGATGCCAAAGCCGTTGAAAACGCAGTTCAGGAAATCGTCGCCGAAGCACGGGAGGAAGTGGAAGGTTTTTTAATCCAACCGCACCTCAAGGGGCAGCGAGAATTTGTGGCCGGCCTGTTTCAGGATGATCAATTCGGTCCGGTGATCCTGTTCGGCATCGGAGGTGTGTTCACTGAAGCTTTTTCGGATGTATCCTTCCGCCTGGCACCGCTGACGCAATCCGATGCAGCCGAGATGCTCGAGGAAATTCGGGGCAAGGCCCTGCTGGGTGATGTCAGAGGGGAAAAGGCTGTCGACCGCGATGCCTTGGTTCAAATCCTGCTGGGATTGTCCCGGATCGGCAGTGAGCATCCGGAAATAACCGAAATCGATTTAAATCCCCTTTTGATTACGTCCCAGGGACAGGTGCGGGCGGTGGATGCGCTGGTGTTGACCGGCGGCCGACCTGCCGAAGCCGAACTGCTGCCGCCGGTTTCACCCGATGCCATCGGCTCGCTGTTTTATCCCAAAAGTGTCGCCATCGTGGGCGCATCCGCCCAATTGGGCAAATGGGGCCATTCATTGATGACCAATACCATCAGCGGCGGATTTAAGGGCCTGCTTTACCCGGTAAACCCGAAGGGCGGTACCATCGCCGGCAGACAGGTCTACCGATCCGTAACGGAGATACCGGACAAGATCGATCTGGCCGTCGTGACCATACCAGCCGACAAAGTATTGGATCTCATCCCTCAATTCCGGCAAAAAGGGATTCGAAACATGCTGCTGATCACATCCGGCTTCAGTGAAACCGGAGAAACCGGCAGACAATTGGAGAAAGAACTGATCAAAGCCGCCCAGCAGGCGGGCGTCTTGGTTCTGGGCCCGAATACCATGGGTATAGCAAATCCCCATAACAATTTATACTGCACGGGTTCTCCGGTGATGCCCAATCCCGGTTCCACGGCGATGGTCGCCCAATCCGGCAATATGGGCATCCAGCTGCTGGCCTTTGCCGAGCAGCAGGGTATCGGGATCCGTGCCTTTTGTGGCTCCGGTAACGAAGCCATGATGACCATCGAAGATTATCTGGATGGGTTTGAAGTCGATTCCCTGACCCGCACGGTGATTTTGTACATCGAAAGCGTTAAAAACGGCCGCCGTTTTTTTGAGGGTGCCCGGCGTGTCGGGAAAAAGAAACCGATTGTGCTCTTAAAAGGCGGACGCAGCAAGGCCGGCAATCGGGCCGCGGCCAGTCACACCGGCGCGATGACATCCGATATTAAAATATTCGATGCGGTTTGCCGCCAGGCCGGTATTGTCAGGGCTGAAAAGCCCATGGATCTCCTCGATTTAGCGGCCGCTTTTTCGTCACTCCCGTTACCCGCTGGAAACCGTGCTGCCATCATGACACTGGGCGGCGGTTGGGGGGTTGTCACCGCTGATCTGTGTGCGGAGTACGGTCTTGACGTGCCTGAGCTTTCGGCACCGCTGATCGCGAAAATGGACGGGATGCTGCCGGCCTACTGGAGCCGGTCTAACCCGATCGATCTGGTAGGCGATCGCGATCCATCTATACCGATGACCGTCTTGGAGGAACTTTCGATGTGGGATGGCTGCGATGCCATTATCAATCTCGGCATCATGGGCCGCAGAATTATGGTCAAACGCTTCGCGGCGTCGGTGCTGCAGGCAGATCCGGCCTACTCTCCTGAAGTTATCGAAAACATAAATAAACAGTTCGTCGAGTTTGAGAAAAACTATATCGAACACATCGTAAGATTAATGGATCAATACAAAAAACCGATATTCGGCGTTAGCCTTTTGCCTGATGAAAACAATCAGACTTTGTACAGAGTCACCGGCAGTTCATATAAGGGGGTTTTCTACCCTACCCCGGAACGAGCGGTGAAAGCATTTTCCAAAATGGTTGAATATCACCAGTTTTTAAAAAAGTTCTAAAAATGCCAAAAAAAAATTTTAAATTTAAATACGATTTCGAAATCGGATACCTTGTTAAGAGCCCCTGCAAAAAATGCATTCTGCAGAAAACTTTCCCCAAGTGCGCCGATCATTGCGACCTTCTGGATAAAATTCACGAAGTATTATCCGAAGCCGTATCCTGCACCCGACGGAAATTTTGAAATTTTTATAGACACCTGAAACCTCAATTTTCTGACAGCCTATTGTCGGATAAATGCTCCTAAGACCCTAACTTCGCAATTACGGCCCCCCAGGTCAATCCGGCGCCCAGACCCAGAAATACCACGGTGCTGCCGTCATCAATGAGCTTCATTTCGAGGGCTTCATCAAGGGCAATCGGGATGCTGGCCGCGGTGGTATTGCCATAGCGTTGAATGTTGTTGAATACTTTTTCTTCCGGCAATTTCATTGAGTGTGCAAAAAACTGATTAATGCGCAGATTCGCTTGATGGGGAATAAATAGATCAATGTCTTCCAGTTCAAGCCCGGCTTTTTCTAAAACTTCGTTGACGACCTCGGGAAGTTTTTGGACCGCCAATTTGAATATGGTTTTGCCATCCATTACCGGCCAATGCCGACCTTCTTCGATAAGCTGATGACTGATACGGGGGTTGAGACGGGAAGATCCGACTTCAACCATCAAACTGTTTGCAAATTTGCCGTCGGCATGCAGCGCGGAAGCCAATACCCCAACGGGATCGCTGTTTTCTGTGCCTTCCAGACAGACTGCGCCGGCCCCATCACCAAAGATCACCGCGACATCTCGACCCTTTGTTGAAATGTCCAGGCCGGTGCTGTGAACTTCAGCCCCGACAAGCAGAATTCGATTGGCGAGACCGCTGCGAATGTATGCATCGGCAGTGGTCAGGCCATAGAGAAATCCGGTACATTGCTGCCGGATATCCAACGCGGGGGTTGACGTTAAACCCATTTTGTGTTGCATCAGGCATCCGCAGCCTGGAAAAAAAAGATCCGGACTCAAGGTCGCGAAAATGATCAAATCTAAATCTTCAGGCTCCCACCCGGCCCGTTGCAGGGCTATTTTAGAAGCTTCCAGTCCGAGATCGGATGATCCCACCCCGCCTTCTGCGGGTGTCCAGTACCGCTGTTCGATTCCGGTTCGCTGCCGGATCCATTCATCCGAAGTATCCATCCACTGGGACAAATCATCGTTGGTCACCAATCGCGGCGGAAGATAACGTCCGCTTGTTCGTATTATGGTTTGTTTCATCATATTCGCTCCCTGCTGATTGATTAAAAATCGATTTCTGCGGCCACTTTCGGGATGTCTATGATTTTATGCTTTTCTTTATGGCTTAAAAGATATCGTTATGGGCGTCGGATGATATTACAAAATCTTCAAATTCGGAAAATAGGTTTTATAATACCCCTTGTCCCTTGTCAGCAGTCCGTCACAGTCCAACTCGGAAAAAGCGCCGATAATAAAATCTGCAAGAATGTGTTGCCTGAATGCAATACTGCTGTCACAATGCGCGCATTTCAGTGTGATGGACTTTCCACAGGCAGGACAAACGAACCGACGCCTTTTGAGATATTCACTCCATTTTCGACCTGCAAAGGCGTAATGTTCCACACGGCACATGTGTGTTGCAATATTCATTTCCGACAGAAAAAGAGCCGTATCAATCCGGTTTCGCAAAAGAATGGGAAAAAGCTCGCCATATACCATACCGCAGATAACCAGTTCATCAAGATTCCGGCGGTGACGTGCAAGCCTGGCGATACTTTCCGGGTCCTGGTCCAGGAGTAGATCGAGCAAAATGCAGGTGTCAACCGATACTTTCAACACCGTAACCCCTCAATTCCGCAATAATTTCATCTGGGGAACGGTTTGTTTTCAGCGCGCCGCACCATTTTTCGATAGGATCGATCCCCGGATTTTTAACGAGAAAAAACCGCCCTTTTTCCTCTTGAAAATCGACTTCGATTCCCGGCATGATATTCAAGGCCGTCCGGATTCGCGGGGGTATGGTAACCTGATATTTTACTGTTACTT
>JBAVYC010000477.1:0-1932 GCA_049698595.1 Desulfobacterales bacterium
CTTTGAGCTACCTTGAGTTATTTGCTCCGATACTGGGACTAGGATCCTGCTGGGGCGGCTATTTTTACTCGGCCGTCAATGCGCACCCCCCGCTGTTTGAAGCCCTGGACTTGCCACCGGGTCACCGGGCATTCGGTGCGGTAATGGTGGGCTATGCCAAACTTAAATATCAGCGGCTGCCGTTGCGAAACAAGATGCGGGTAAACTGGAAATGATGAGTTGAGATAAGAGACCAGCCATTTAGTACATAGATTCACAAATACAGTCACGTAATACTTGAGGAATGGGTTCTATTAGAGAAAAAAGAATATCAGACAGGATTTACAGGATTATTTAGGCACCAAGCCATAAAGGCTATATAATCCAAATTTTGAGCCTTTGTGTCTGAAATTTAAAGGAGTGGTAATGCGATTTGCAATTTTTGGGGTCGGCGCCGTAGGCGGCTATTTTGGCGGTCGATTGGCTCAGGCCGGGGAGGATGTCACGTTTATCGCTCGGGGCGATCACCTGAATGTGCTGCGGACAAAAGGCCTGCGGCTCGACAGCGTTAAGGGTGACGTTATCCTGTCCCCGGTCGCGGTACTCGACGACCCCGCCAAAGTAGGGCCGGTGGATGTCGTTCTGTTAGGGATAAAAACATGGCAGGTTCCGGCAGCAGCAAAAGCAATCCAGCCACTGATCGGTCGGGATACGATTGTCCTGCCATTGCAAAACGGCGTTGAAGCAGCAACCCAGCTGTCGGAAGTATTGGGCGACGAGAACATATGTGGCGGTTTGGCCAAAATAGTATGTTTCCTGGATAGCCCGGGGCACATCCGGCATACCGGCATGGATCCTTACATTGGGTTTGGTGAATTGGACAACCGTCGGAGCGAGCGTGTTGAAACGCTCTTGGGAACATTAAAAAATGCCGGCATCGCTGCTGAAATAATGCCGGATATCAAGGCTGCGTTATGGCAAAAATTCTTATTTGTCGTTTCATGGGGAGGTGTCGGCGCCATCACCCGGGCGCCTATCGGCGTAATTCGCACCCTGCCGCAAACCCGCCGTATGCTGGAACAGTCCATGCAGGAAATATTGGATGTTTCCCGGAGTCATGAAATCGCTCTGCCGGAAGACATTGTATCAAGGACACTGGATTTCATGGACACCTTGCCGCCCAATGGCACGACCTCGATGCAGCGGGACATTGCCGAAGGCCGCCCATCTGAAATTGAGGCCTGGAATGGAGCGGTGGTGCGCCTGGGTAGAGCAGTGGGGGTTAGCGTGTCGCTGCACGCATTTATTTATGACAGCCTGCTGCCCCTTGAGCAAAAAGCACGGGGGAAGCTGCAGTTTCCGACATAACATTCAGGAATCGGAATTCTTTGACAGTCGGTATACGGTGATCATGCGGTAGACAAACCCGATAATAAGGGTGCCGCTGATGAGGATGATAAAATTCGAGGCAAAAAATGTCATCAAAAACGTGAATGGATCGTTAAATTCGTAAGCCGAGATGAGCAGCCGGATACCAAAATATAAAAAAAAGGCACTGATTGAAATTAAAACGATTTGCCGTAGCCACCAGAATAAGTTTGACATGCAAACCTCTAAGCCCCGTTCCTCATAGATGTTGGATTTTAGAATTTGGATTAAAGGTCCGCCTCTCTCCGAGCTCTTAGGCGAGCCGGAAGCCGGCGGATCAATTTGATAAAAAATGATAGAGCAAAGCGATACAATAAATCCACAATTCAAAATCCGAAATCTAAAATTTTCTCCAAAAAGCTGATTTAACGGAATAAAAATAGGATGAAAGTTAAGAACCACTTTATACGTGAATTTCACCACCCCGGGCCTAACCTATCAACGCCAGACTCAACCAGGGCAGATAGGTGATGATAGCCAGCGCAAGCAGCAAAATCGCGATGAACGGCAGTGAAGCGACGTAAA
>JBAVYC010000478.1:0-5126 GCA_049698595.1 Desulfobacterales bacterium
CTGTAAAACCTCTGTTTCAAAGCTGTTGTCATCGATCTCCAATATATTTTCCGCCATTACTCCGATCTCCTATTATCAATCAGCTATTAAACCGAAATTTGTAATTTCACCATTTAGCGGGGTCGAAAAGATCCCCGGTTTCTTTGTTCTTGAAAGATGGTTTTATGCATGGACAATAGCACGGAAATCATTCTGTTTCAAGACAGCCGGGATGCTCCTCAGGGAGATGTCTCTAATTGATTCAGATCGAAGCGGTTTACTTTACCGGGTAGGCCTAAAAATCCCAAATCGAAATACTCAAATTACAAATATATCAAACGGCTTTACCTAAAGTGAACCAAGGTTGACACCGTTTCGAATAGATGGTACAGGTCAGTATAACAGTTCGGCTTAGAAGGGAAAACGAGGCGAGGCCATGTCATCCCCTGACAACCGCGACTGCTTATGTTCACAGTTTCCAATTTCTGTGGCTCGCCGTAACCCTAAAGGAGGAGCTATGGGTATCTTGGGAAAGATTTTTGGCGGCAAACACGATTATCCCGCACTTGATTCATCAGCCCCGGTTGCCAAGCAGTTAGAATCCGTGCGCCCCCCACTTGAAAAACTGGCAACCGAAACCAAAGATCCGCTCGAAATTGTGCCAGCTGAAGATTCTGTTTATATCTTCGTTGGGAAGCCTCCGAAGAAATTTGGGATCGCATGGATCGAGGATGGCGACAAAATCGTCAACTTTAAATCTCTGGTTGATGAAAAGGGGCTATCGCCGACCAGCCTGAATCACTTGAGTGAAGAACTCAGGAAAGCCTACATCGCACACCAGAACGAACCCCGGTACGTAACCAGAATAAGCGAACGTGAAGTCGTGGTTATCCCTTCGACGTCGTTGATGAACAATTTGAAAGGCGTGGTAGAACAAGCTGTCGGTTAAATCTGACGATTGGATCGGACATCAAAGATGAGGCGGGCCGTTAGAAAAGGTCAGGCTCGGCACTGGGCGGACAGACATCATTGCTGGTTCAGCGGCAGACTTTGGATACGTGTGCATCAACTGCTCGGGTCTTGACAACCGATAGAAGGAGACAACTCTGGCACAAATATTAAATGAATATGACAAAAAAAGGGGCACGTTCCAATCTGAACGTGCCCTTGCTTTTTCAATATAGTGCGACAAAGCTGCCAGGCAAGTATTGAGCCCCAAACGCCATCACAGCATCTTCTCACCACCTTGCAGGAAAACATTGGGGCGGAAAACTATCCTGAAGCCTGTAAAATCAACCGGAATGTGTATGGCCGTAAAATCAGAAGAATGAATTCTCTTCAAAAATAATATCAGACAGGATTTACAGGATCATCTGGATAGAAGGGCCTTCGGCCCAATAGTATCTCGCCGCAGGCAAAAAAATCCCATTAATCCTGTAAATCCTGTCAAAAAAAAGAAATTTAAGATCGAATCCATTCAACACCCAGTATCCTTAGTTGATCTTAGACAAATCATCCCTAATTTGTGGACATCATCGAAGTAAAGAGGGACAAATTATGATCATCGAACCCATTATACGCCGCAATATCTGCATCAACGCCCACCCCCTGGGGTGTGCTGCCCAGGTCAGAGCCCAAATTAATTATGTCATGGATCGTGAAAAAATCGTCGGTCCTAAAAAGGTTCTGGTTATCGGTGCTTCCAACGGCTTTGGCCTTGCAGCCAGAATTGTCTCGGCCTTCGCATCCGATGCCGCAACCATCGGCGTCGGCTTCGAAAAGCCTGCAACGCCAAAGCGAACCGGCACAGCCGGTTGGTACAACATCGAAGCCTTCAGGCAGGAAGCTGACAAGGTGGGGTTGCCGGCCTGGAATGTCAATGGCGATGCGTTTTCGGATGGAACGAAATCCAACATCATGGACATTATCAAGGACAAGCTGGATGCGATTGATTTTCTGATATACAGCATCGCAGCCCCCAGAAGGATCGATCCGGCGACCGGCGAAATATATTCTTCCGTCATCAAACCGATCGGCAAACCGTTCACCGCAAGTTCAGTGGATTTCCTCTCCGGTGTCATCAGCGAGGTCTCGGCCGAGCCGGCTACCGCTGAACAAATCGCCCAAACCGTCAAAGTCATGGGCGGTGAGGATTGGATGCTCTGGATCGAAAAACTGCTGAATGAAAATCTTCTTGCCCGGGGGTTCAAGACGATTGCATTTTCCTACATCGGCTCTGACCACACCCGTTCCTTGTACCGGGACGGGACCATCGGCGCCGCCAAGAAGGACCTGGAACAAAAAGCTGAGAATATCAACAGCATGCTGACGGCCATCGACGGCCAAGCCCTCATCAGCGTCAACAAAGCACTGATCACCCGCGCCAGCGCGATCATACCGGCCGTGCCCCTGTATACCGCCCTGCTCTATCGAATCATGAAAGATAAGAACCTGCACGAGGGCTGTATCCAGCAAATGTACCGACTCTACCATGATTTTCTGTTTTGCGGAAATCCTCCCAAGATGGATGCCAAAGGACGAATCCGCATCGATGACTGGGAAATGCGACCGGATGTCCAGCGTGAAATTGCCGCCCTCTGGAAAGATATAGACCAGGAAAATATAGAGGAACTAACAGACATCCGGGGATTAAGAGAAGAATTTCTGCGGCATCACGGATTCGGGATGCCGGGAGTCGATTATTCACAGGATGTGCCGCCGGACATGTTTTAAAATTTAGGTTAAACCGTTCAGAGTTCAACGTTTCTGGTTGAAAAACCGAACCGATTCGTATCAAAATGCCATTAACCTAAGGCATGGTGTTATCCATGTGGGAGCGGCTTTCCAGCCGCGATCAACGACGGCGGCACGGTGTTGCTGCGATATTCGCGGCTGAAAGCCGCTCCCACAAAGTAAAGTCGTATTCTTGTAATAATGTGTCACTCTATCGTTATAAGTGCTCCGTCGGCGGCGCTGAAAACTTTATTTTCTGACAACATGTTGTCAAAAAAGCCGCGATAAGGGCCTAAGCTGAGCGAATCCTTCCTTCGTCATTCGGCATTCAAATTCCCCGCCGCCTAGCGCGTCAACTGGCGATATTTAATGCGGTGCGGCCGGTCGGCTTCCGAACCTAAACGCTTTCTGCGGTCGGCATCATACTCCGACCAGTTGCCCTGGAAAAAAACCACCCGACTGTCGCCTTCGAAAGCCAGGATGTGAGTCGCAATACGGTCCAGGAACCAGCGGTCGTGGCTGATCACTACCGCACACCCGCCGAAATTCTCCAGTGCCTCTTCCAGCGCACGCAGGGTGTTGACATCCAGATCGTTGGTCGGCTCGTCCAGCAGGATGACGTTCGCCCCCTCCTTGAGCATCTTGGCCAGATGCACCCGGTTGCGTTGGCCGCCGGAAATGGCCCCCACCTTTTTCTGCTGATCGGAGCCCGAAAAGTTGAAACGCGCAACGTAAGCACGCGAATTGATCATCCGATTGCCGAGTTCGAGCTGTTCGTTGCCACCGGTAATTTCCTCCCAGATGGATTTAGCGGGATTCAGTTCCCGCCCCTGGTCGACATAGGCGAGTTGCACCGTCTCACCGACTCGTATGCTGCCGGTGTCGGGTCTGTCCCGGCCCGTAATCATATTAAACAGGGTCGTTTTGCCGGCCCCGTTGGGGCCGATCACCCCGACAATGCCGCCGGGCGGAAGACGGAAATTCATGTCTTCGACCAGCAGCCGTCCGTCAAAAGACTTGCTGACCTGTTCTGCCTCAATCACCACGTCACCCAAACGCAGTCCGGGCGGAATGTAGAGTTCAAGATCTTTTTCCTGCTTTTCCGCCTCCTGGAAGAGCAGCTTTTCATAGGCGTTGATCCGGGCCTGGCTTTTGGCATGACGTCCTTTGGGAGACATGCGAATCCATTCGAGCTCGCGTTCCAGGGTTCTTTGGCGTGCACTTTCAGACTTTTCCTGCCGTCGCAGGCGCTCTTTCTTCTGCTCCAGCCAGCTGGAATAGTTCCCTTTCCAGGGAATCCCCTCCCCACGGTCGAGTTCGAGTATCCACCCAGCCACGTTGTCGAGAAAATAGCGATCGTGGGTGACCGCAATAACGGTCCCCGGATACTTTTGCAAGTGCTGCTCAAGCCAGGCGACACTCTCGGCATCAAGGTGGTTGGTCGGCTCGTCGAGCAGCAAAATGTCCGGCTTTTGCAGCAGCAGGCGGCAAAGGGCCACCCGGCGCTTCTCGCCGCCCGACAGAACCTTGACCGGGCTGTCTCCCGGAGGGCAGCGCATGGCATCCATGGCCATTTCCAGACGTGCATCCAGGTCCCAGGCATCCAGCATATCGAGCTTTTCCTGGACCCGGCCCTGATCCTGGATGAGCTTGTCCATCTCATCGTCGCTCATGGGTTCGGCAAATTTCACATTGATCTCCTCAAATGCCTTGAGGAGATCAACCGCTTCCTGAACACCCTGCTCAACAACCTGCCGTACCGTCAGATCGACATCCACCAGCGGTTCCTGTTCCAGATAGCCCACGGTGTGTCCCGGAGAAAGGATTGTCTCGCCGTTGAAATTGCTGTCCTCCCCGGCAAGTATCCGTAGCAAGGAACTCTTCCCGGCGCCGTTCAGACCCAGTACGCCGATTTTGGCACCATAAAAATAGGACAGCGAAATGTTCTTTAAAACCGGCTTTTTATCGTAAAGCTTACTAACGTTGATCATCGAATAAATGATCTTGTTAGGCTCGGTGCTCATAATTCAGTTCCTCCGCTGAAGAAATCCAGGGCATGCGGGATCTCACTGTCTTTTTGAATATCAGATTAAGTAACTAGCGGTCAAACAATAATTGATGAACCGGGCATGTCCGACTTTGGCTATATCAAGCCGCAGAACAGCACTATCAGACCGGATTTGGCCGATCTTAAAGCCTATTACCAAATGGTCAAACGTGGATGAGATTTAGGCGTTGTGTCAAAGAGGGGCCAGACGAAGTCTTTATTCAAGATTTGCCGCGCGTTTTAATACACTACTCCGGTGCTGCAGATAATTATTCCTTTGGGGGCTGGGTATTGCCGCCGTCATCCGGCTCCCAGGTCTGATCCGACCTATCTCCGGATTTCGGAGATTCGTTTAACTTTCGCGAGG
>JBAVYC010000479.1:0-1709 GCA_049698595.1 Desulfobacterales bacterium
CCATCTGATCCTGATAGTGCGGATCTGTTGCTCCTTCTGGTACTACCAAAGCGCTGTGGCCCGCTTGGCGAACATCAACGCCCTTCAATCCAGATGGTTTTAATACGACAATATGATTTTCGGTCCCGCGAGTCATGTTGACGGGCAAAAACAGCACCTCATCCGGATTCGCCTTGGGTATCCATAAAACTTGGTGGTAACGAACCTCTGCGGATCTATCGGCAGTGACCATTTACCATTACATATAAAAAATAATTTCATTCTGAAAATTTGATACGGATTCGGTTTTGTAGATGTCGATTGTCAATCTAAACTTTTCCTGAATCTTCGTTGACGAAAGCCATCTATTATATTTGTAATCAAAATCTACAGGCAGCAATGGATAAAGAGGACTTTGGAAGCACAGCCGGAACCATCATTCACCTGTTTTTCACATTGTGTTTGTTCGTAAAGCCTAAATTCCGTATTTTCAACAAGCATCTAATGCTTCAGCTAATTTTTGAATACCGTCCAGGTCAAAGTCTTCGGCCATTTGAACAATCTGTTTGCTGAGCGGTATGCAGAAATCTGAGTGCGTCGTAATTTCCTCTGCGATGGCATTAAGTGTCATAACATCTCCCATTTCAGCTGCATCGCGAATGCGTTTGGCAATGTCCTGAGCGAATTCAGAAGGGATAGCTGCTATCTCTATATCGGAAAGTTTGCAGACGTTTTCTTCAGTGGATACACCAAGGCTCTGAGCCGATTCCAGGGCTTGATTGAGAGCATTTTCAAGCTCCGAGAGTCTCAAATTCAACTGTCCAGATGAAGGGGATTTTTTGTCAACGCCTTTGACAATTTTTTCCATACTCATCGCGGCTGCCTGCAGGTCAGTGGCTGCAAGATTACCGGCCAATCCTTTGAGATTGTGCACCAAGCTGTGGGCTTGATCAAAATCCTCTGCATCAAACGCCTCACGGATTTCATTTGCTACCTCATTGTAGTCCGTAGCAAAGTTTAAAATCAATTTTCGATAAAGCCTTTTGTTTCCCTGCAACCTTTTTAATCCATCTGCCAGGTCAAATCCCGGCAAATATTCCGGCAGCTCATCTTCTTCCGGCGCCACCTTATCCGATTCAGGACGCTCGACAGGACCTTCTGGTTGTTGGACTTGGACTCGTTTCTCACTCGGTTTTATCCACTTCTGCAGAGTTGAAAACAGCTGTTCAGGGTCAATGGGTTTGGTCACATGGCCGTTCATGCCGGCCTGCAAACTTTTATCCTCATCACCGGCCATGGCGTGAGCAGTCATGGCGATAATCGGCAACTCCTTAAAACGGTCATCTTTGCGTATTTCCCGGGTGGCCGTATATCCATCCATCACCGGCATCTGCACGTCCATGAGCACCGCATCATAATTGTTTTCCTTTACCGCGTTGACCGCCTCCTGGCCGTCATTTGCCAGCGTTATATTCAAACCGGCGCCCTCAAGAATTTCTCTGGCCACCTGCTGGTTGATTTCATTATCTTCCACTAATAGTACATTTGCTCCCCGAATATGTTCTAATGCTTCGGCTCCTTGTTCACGTCTTTTCGCAACACGCGAGGTTTCAGGCTCCGCTTCGCCAAAGGCCTGCATGATGGTGTCAAAAAGCATCGAAGGATTGACCGGTTTAAGGAGAAAACCCTCTATCCCCAGTTGGTCGGCCTGTTGCATGACCTCTTCCCGG
>JBAVYC010000480.1:0-5136 GCA_049698595.1 Desulfobacterales bacterium
AATCAGCGACCACCAGCTGGGGGTATGAGGATGGCCCCTGGAAGGGGCCGGGGCCACCTCTGCTGGGGGCCGCTGATTTGCGTTTTTGACCATTATTTTTACCCCGTGAAACTTTTTTTCTATTTCACTGGGGCCATGTAGGCGGCATAAAACCAGTATCGTTAAAAGCTACATGATTCCAATATATTATATAAATTCCGAGATGTTAGCGGGAAAAAAGGCTATGAAAAAACAAAAAAAAATCGTATTTGCATCCTCAACCCCTATGAATTACATCATGTTCAAGCCTATCGCTGACCGGATGCTGGCTGACGATAGGATCGATGTCTGGTTTACCGCCAAGCATAGCCCCAAAAATTTATACCGGGAAGTTGGCGTGAAAAATGTCCAATTGATCCGACACGAGTTCGCCGAGCTGAAAAAATTCGATATGTGTATCTGTCCGGGCTATTTTTTCAAGCCCAAACGAACGACCGTAAAAGTGGAGATGTTTCATAGCGTCAGCATTGATAATTACTCCGTCTCCCCCAAAGCCCTGAGATTTGACAAGCTGTTTATCATCGGCGCCTACCTGTATGAGAAATTCCTGTCCACCGGCACTCTTCCTGAAAATGATTCCCGTCTGGAAAAAATCGGTATGCCCAAAGTCGATTGCCTGGTAGACGGTTCCCTTGATGCATCTGCAATCAAAAAGGAATTTGACATTGATAATGATCGGCCCACCGTTCTCTACGCTCCCACCCGGTCGGTAATCAGCGGCACATCCCTTGAGCATGCCGGTGAAGAGATTATAAAAACCGTATCCGCAATGGAAGTAAATTTTATAATCAAGCTGCACGATCGCAACTACCGGATGTGGCGCAAAAAGAATCCAAAGGACTGGCGGCACCTGCTTGAAGAGATCAAAACGCCCAACATGAGAATTGTGACAGACTATGATATCTGCCCGGCTTTTCTGGTCAGCGATCTGCTCATCAGCGATGTCAGTTCGGTAACCTATGAATTTTGTCTCCTGGACCGGCCGGTTATCTTCTATCATATCGACCAGATGATTGAAGCGGTGGAACATAAGGAGCGCGATCGGTGGGGTAACGATGTTTCAGATCTTTTGGCATGGGGCCGAGATTGCGGCCAGGTAGTCAAAAATGTTTCTGAATTGAAGGCTGCTGTCGAACACGGTCTCGCCCATCCGGAGGAAAAAAGTGACATTCGGAAGGAATTCGCGCAAAAATTCTTTTATAACCCTGGTCAGGCCACCAATACCGCCGTAAAAAAGATTTATGAATTACTGGAACTAGACCCTCTGCAATAATACCCAAACCGGACAAGCCTGAGTTGAAGAGTGACGATTTTATTTGGCTCGATCTTTTCGATCAAGCAAAAAAATAATAGGAAATATATCAAAAGAAGTATATAAAACAGTAATGCCGAAACAAATCAAAAAGGATAAGAACAAACTTCACAAATCCGAAGGCGATATCAATATTTCCCGCCGACGCGATGCTTGGCAAAAAAACCACATCGATGCTGAAAGCCGTGCACTGCTGGCGGAAGATACAAAATATTTCCTGAAACAATCCCTTTCCACCCCGTGTCTGAACACCATGCGGGCCTGCGAGGGCATTTATATCGAAGATTTGCAGGGCCGCCGCTATATGGATTTTCACGGCAACAATGTGCATCAGGTCGGGTTTTCCAACCCGGATGTTATTGCCGCCATAAAAAAACAACTGGACGAACTGCCCTTTTGCACCCGTCGTTACACCAACCGCATCGCGGTGGATCTGGCCAAAAAGTTGGCCGAAATTGCCCCCGGCGATCTGAACAAATCACTGTTTTGCCCGGGGGGTGCGGAAGCTGTCGGCATGGCGCTTAAACTGGCACGTTTGGCAACCGGCCGGCACAAAACGATTTCCATGTGGGATTCCTTTCACGGGGCCACGCTGGATACCATATCCATCGGCGGTGAGTCCATTTTCCGACAGGGCATGGGACCGCTGCTTGCAGGTACCGAACACGCCCCGCCGCCGGACGAATATCGTTGCGTCTTCGGTTGTGCGGACCGGGGCGGCTGTGATCTGGTTTGCGCCGATTACGTGGAATACATCCTGGAAAAAGAAGGTGATATCGCAGCCGTTATTTCCGAACCGATTCGAAGTACCCCCTATATTCCCCGGCCCGAATACTGGCAAAAAATCCGGCAGGCCTGTGACCGCCACGGCGCTTTGTTAATATTTGACGAAATCCCCCATTCGCTGGGCCGCACCGGCAAGATGTTTACTTTTGAAAATTTTGGCGTAACCCCCGATATCGTCGTTATCGGCAAAGGATTGGGGGGCGGTGTGCTTCCGCTGGCGGCGATGATTGCAAGGGAAGGATTGGATGTTGCCGGTGAGCGGGCGCTGGGACACTATACCCATGAAAAAAACCCGGTGGCCTGCGCAGCCGCCCTGGCCGCCATCGGCTATATCGAAAAACACAAATTAGTGGATCATGCCCGCCGGTTGGGACAGTACTCACTTAAACGCTTGAACGACATGCAACAGCGCCATGGGCTGATCGGCGATGTCCGCGGCCTGGGACTGTTTTTAGGCATCGAGCTCGTCAGAAACCCCCATTCCCGTGAACGCGCCGAGGATGAGGCCGAAGCCGTGATGTATGCTGCACTTTCAAAAGGCGTCAGTTTCAAAATTACCATGGGAAACATTTTAACGTTGACACCGGCGCTGACCATTACAAAAAAGGAGATGGATACCGCGCTGGATATTATCGAGGAATGCATCGCCGGAATTGAAAAGAATAAACAGAGGGATTAGATCACCGGGCTGTTTTGATATTCTTAAGGAGCAAGATGAAGATTCAAGATTTCACAATGAACTTTTTCTCATTGAAAGGTAAAAACGCCATTGTAACAGGCGGTAATACCGGACTTGGGCAAACATTTGCATTGGCGCTGGCCAAAGCGGGTGCTAACCTGTTCGTACCCAGTATTCTGGATGATGACGGCACAACCAAAGATCTCATTGAAGCGCAGGGCGTTGCTTATGAATATATGCAAACTGATATCTCAGCGGCGGGTAGACCAAAGAAAATTATCGAGACCTGTGTCGAAAAATTGGGTTCTATTGATATTCTGGTGAATAGCGCCGGAATCTCCATTTTGGCTGAAGTCGAGAGATTTGGCAGAGAACAATGGGACAAGATGGTGAGCATCAATCTGACCGCCGCTTTTGAACTCAGTTTTGAAGCATCAAGGTTTATGATTCTTCAGAAAAGTGGCAAGATTATCAACATTTGTTCTCTTTTCTCGTTTCTTGGGGGGCAATTGTCGCCGGCCTATGCAGCCACGAAACATGGTCTCGCAGGTTTTACAAAAGCCTACTGCGATGAACTTGCACAATATAACATTCAGGTAAATGGAATTGCACCAGGATATTTTGCGACCGAACTCACAACAACAACCCGGAACAATCCGGAAACCAACCGAAAGGTACTGGAGCATATTCCGACCAATCGTTGGGGTGAGCTCCAGGATTTGATGGGCGCTGCCGTGTTTTTGGCCAGTCGAGCTTCTGACTACGTGAATGGTCACCTACTCGTTGTTGACGGGGGCTACATGGTTCGCTAGACATGCCGACAACTGCTAAAACGCAACATTCTTGTTACTTATAAAAAGGAATTATCATGACATTATCCAGGGAAGCGATCGTCGACCATCTAAAAAACATGGTCGGCCCGGAACGGGTGATCACCGATGAGCAGGTATTAAAGGACAACAGCCACGACCGCTATAAAAAATTCGAAACGATTTTCGGTGTTTATACCACCCCTATTCCTGCGGCGGTGGTGAAACTGGCAGACACAAAGCAGGTCTCCGATGTCTTGAAATTTTTAAACGAAAATAAAATCAATGCCGTTGCCCGTACCGGGGGAACCGCCACAGAGGGCGGTCTGGAAACCATTGTTGAAAATTCAGTGGTGCTCGATGGGTCGCAAATGAATCAAATCCTTAAGATTGATCCCACGAATATGCTGGCAACCGCCCAATGCGGGGTGAATCTTGGTGAGTTGGAAGACCGCCTCCGCGAACAAGGCTATACGGCAGGACATTCCCCCCAATCCAAACCGCTGGCCCACATGGGCGGACTGGTTGCAACCCGCAGTATTGGTCAATTCTCTACCCTTTACGGTGCCATCGAAGATATGGTCATTGGCCTGGAAGCCGTCTTTCCGAATGGTGAGATCACCCGAATTAAAAATGTTCCCCGCCGATCATGCGGTCCGGACATCCGCCATGTGATTATCGGTAACGAGGGCGCGCTGTGCTATATCACTGAAGTGACGGTTAAAATTTACAAATATTACCCTGAAAACAATCAGTTTCTGGCATGGGCCTTGGACAACATGAAAACCGGTTTCGAGGTTCTGCGCGAGGTCATGGTCGCCGGGTACCGCCCTTCCGTTGCGCGACTCTATGATGCCGAAGATGGCGCTCAGCACAGCTTCGACCAGTTTGCAGCGGATAAATGCGTTTTGCTGTACATGGCCGAAGGCAATCAGCGCATCGCCGGGGCCACGGCCGAAGGTATTGCCGAGATTGTCGGAAAATATGACGAGTGCCGGCCAATTGATAGCAAAATCATTGAGAACTGGTTTAATCATCTAAACTGGGGTCCGGAAAAAATTATTGAAGAACGTGAGCTCATTCGGAAAAATCTTCATATTGGATTCACCACCGAAGTCTCGGGCAATTGGGATTGTATCAACACTATCTACGAAAACGTCCTCAAACGGATTCGCGCGGAGTTTCCCCATATCGATGATTTGACCATGCTCGGTGGTCACTCTTCGCACAGTTACCAGACCGGAACCAATCTATATTTTGTGTACGACTACGATGTCGTGGACTGTAAACCGGAAGAAGAAATCAACAAGTATCATGTCCCGCTGAATGCCTTGGTTGTGGAAGAAACCCTGAAGGCCGGCGGTTCGATGGTGCACCATCACGGTATCGGTAAATACCGAACACCCTGGACCAAGGCAGAGCATGGTTCGGCATATTACATTTTGAAAGGGTTAAAGGATCAGTTCGATCCGAATGGTATCATGAACACAGGGACCATTTATCCGGTAGAA
>JBAVYC010000481.1:0-6134 GCA_049698595.1 Desulfobacterales bacterium
AGGTTGGGTTGAGCCTACTCCAGGCTTTGTTGGGTTTCGTTGTACTCAACCCAACCTACATTTTGCCGGTGTTATTGCGAATTGCGAAACCCAACAACGGCCTATAAAACCTTTTTTTCAAGATTGACAGTATTATAAAAAGTGTCTACTAGTTTACGTCTGTATTTTATGTTTCAAATGTCAAACACCCATGAGCGGCACTATGGCAGAAGTTATTTATCGGACGAGAAAGGCGCTTTACCCCAGATTTGGCTTTGCATTGCCGGAGAAACAGATTGCTTATGTACGAGATGACCTCCCCGAGTGTGTCAAGCAGTTTGTCACCAGCCATGAAGTCTATCATCTGACGGATAACGCCAACGGGTGGGTATGGAGGGAGATCAAGGCAAATATGCACAGTGCCCTGCGCCATCCTATCGGATTTATGCTATGCCTGCAGATGAGCCTGGTTCCTTATCGCCTCAGGTATTACTTGCAGCGGATCACAGGCAGGGCGCAGTGAAATCTGCGTGATACCTATGGACCCGGCAACTTCGACCGGCCGCAGCGAAGCGGAGAGCCGGGCATTAAAAACGAGCCATCCTTATCCCGTCGGCGCCAACGCGTAATCTGCCATATAGGTGGTAAACCGTTCCCGCATTTTACCGGGATCCAGTCCAAATTGAGACGGTGTATATCGATGACGTGACAACTTTTTCTTCGGTTGCCGTTTCAATTTGTCCCTCATTGAGCTTAACCAAATTGGATCGCTGTCCAGATCCACCGCCTTGAGTATCCGGTTTATTTCAACAAGTGGATCTGCCATTAAATCCGGATACCGAATATCGATAATTTGATCTGCACCGGTTTTTTGCCGCACCGAAAAACCTCGCTGCAGGCCCGCTTCGTTGTAATCCAGCCAGAATTTTCCCAAAGCGGCCTCGTCAATACTTGCGCAAAAAGACGAACGGGCAATGGCCGCCAGGCTGCACACCGAACCGATGGCTGCACCGGGGTCGCGATGAAGCTGAATGATGGTTGCGTCCGGAAACGTTTTCAGGAGGGTGTCCAGGTGCCAGAGGTGATAGGGCCATTTTAGGACCCATTGGTGTCCGGGTCTCTGCCAATTTAGCAACTGTAGCTGCATTTTGTAGAATTCGTAACCGTATTGAACATCTTGATCTAAAAGCCACCAGGCATAGGTTTTTGCTTCGGTGATAAAGAACCCGGTGGTACCGCAGATAGCATTTTCAAATAGATGCAGACATTCTTCCGGGTTTTCGGCCGGCATGGCATGGGCAACGCCGAACCCGGGAGACAGATACCGGTGAATGCGGTTGGTTAGACGCACCTTGCGAACAATCTTCTGATAATCTACTTTGCGTGGATCAACAGCCGGGCAGGGATGGCGTAATTCCCACAATAGCGGTGCGCGCAGATGTGGATGAGAGGCCAGCAGGTTGTGAAGGTAGGTGGAGCCGGTTCTATACCAACCCGTAATAAATATGGGCCGCTGAATTTCTTGTTGGCCGATTTCCGGAAAGCGTTTGACGGTTTCGATGATGCGCAGCCGGCGGCAGAGATTGTCTATCAGAAACTGCCGGAGGGTGAAACGTCCAAAAAATGTGAGTTTGCCTTCCCGGCCCACCGAGTCCAGCAAAACCCTGAGCGCTTCTTTAAAACGCTGATCGCCCCATTCACTTAACCCGGTCTTGTGGCAGGCGGATTCAAACAAACCCTGCAGCTCCAAGGGATTGAGCCTATCGGAGATTGGCTTTGCCCGCCGCGCAACGGTGTTGAGCAGCCGAATTGGTGCAGGTGCACAGGGTCCGGTATATGTCGGTTGTTTATTGGAAAGCATTTTATTTTGTTGTTGAAACAATCACATTTTTCATCTAATTAATTCTTTGAGTATATTGCCCGATGTTTCAATGTCAATAAGCATAAATTTGACCCACTGATGGCAGCAACGGCAGAAGTGCTCAAGGAGAATTCTTTTGGACAACAACCAGCCGGAAAGCCAAAAGACCCACAGCCAGCAATTTGAGAAGGAAGGCCTGCGAGAACGCTTGCGATTTGAGCAGTTGGTGTCCGACCTCTCGGCCCGGTTTGTCAACATCGCCCCGGATCAGGTTGACTTGGAAATTGAAAGCGCCCTGGGGCAGATACTCAAATTTTTCCAGGTGGATCGTTGTGGCCTCGTCCGGGTTTCACCGAACGATAATTCATTTCGGATCACCCATGTCGCGTATGCTTCTGGTATTCCCCCAGTACCTGAAAAAACCGATCTTTCTATCAAGTTGTTCCCCTGGGTCTACGAAAAAATCAATAAGCGGCAAGAAGTCGTCTCCTTCACCACGCGCGATGAGTTGCCGAGCGAGGCCGCGGTCGACAAGCAAACATACGAGGAACTAAAAATTCGATCCGCTCTGAATATTCCGATACCCCTGGGTACCGCATTGGATTACATCATTTCCATCAATGCGGTCCGTAAAAACCGTGCTTTTCCTGAGGAATATAATTCGCGGCTGCGCCTGCTGGGAGAGATCCTTGTAAATACCCTGCAGCTTGCGCAGACCCGGCAGCAGTTGGAGGAACGTCTGCGGTTTGAGGGCCTGATTTCCAATCTTTCGGCTGGTTTTGTAAACATTTCGTCGACAGAAATCGAAGGCGAAATCCATAAATGGCTTCAGCGCATCACTCAATTTTTCGCTGTGGACCGGTGCACATTGGGATTATTTTCCGAAGACGGGACTCAACTTAAACGTTCCTTTGAATATCATCTGGAAGAGGTCGAACCGGGGCCCGTTTCCATTTCGAAGGATCAATTACCATGGTACATCGCTCAATTAGCTCAAGGAAAACTTGTGGTGATCAATCGGGTGGAAGACTTGCCGGCTGAAGCCGAAGCGGAGCGGCGCCTTTGCTTGGCCAAAAGCATGAAATCGCTTGTTTCAATCCCCATGGTAATCGGGCAGCGGACGCTGGGGTCGTGTGTGCTTGTGGCGATGCGTGCGGAGCGGATCTGGCCGGTTGATCTGGTTCAGCGGACGCGGCTGATCGCGGCAGTATTTGCCGGCGCGCTGGCTCGAAAGCGCTTCGAAGAATCGCTGCACGAAAGCGAGGCGCGCCTGAACCTGGCTGTCACTTCCGCAGAAGCGGGCCTGTGGGTTTTAGAGATGGCCACCGGACATATCTGGGCCACCGAAAAGGCCCGCGAGCTATACGGCTTTGCAGCGGGGCAGAAGTTGAACTTCGAGGATTTCATCCTTGCAGTCGACCCCGAGGATCGTGAGCGGATTCGCCGGAGCGTGGAGCAGGCCATACGGACGCGAGGGTATTTTCGGGAGGAATACCGCATCAACCATGCGGACGGTGCCATCAGGTGGATGGACGCTCGTGGCCGCCCGTATTTCAAACCGTCAGGGGAGCCGGAGCGCCTGATGGGTGTGTCCCTCGACATATCCGAGCGCAAACAGATGGAGGCGGCGCTGCTGGAAAGGTTGCGCGATATCGAGCAGCTCAAACAACAATTGGAAAAGGAAAACATCTACCTGCGGGAGGAAATCGAGCTGCAGAACGTGCACGAGGAGATCGTCGGCCGCAGCCAGGCCATGAAGGTGATTCTGGCCCAGGTTGAGCAGGTGGCCCGGACCGATGCCACCGTTCTGATCGAGGGGGAAACCGGCACCGGCAAGGAGCTTTTGGCCCGGGCCGTGCATCGACTGAGCGCCCGCAAGGATCGGCCCCTGGTGACGGTCAACTGCGCGTCGCTGCCGCCCACCCTGATCGAAAGCGAGCTTTTCGGCCGGGAAAAGGGAGCCTATACCGGTGCGATGACCCGGATGACGGGCCGTTTCGAGGTGGCCGACGGGGCCACGTTGTTTTTGGACGAAATCGGCGAACTGCCGCAGGACGTACAGGCCAAGCTGTTGCGGGTGCTGGAAGAAGGCCGGTTCGAACGCCTGGGATCGACCAAGCCGCTGCAGGCAAACGTGCGCATCATCGCGGCCACCAACCGGGACCTCGCCCACGATGTAGACGAAGGCAAATTCAGAAAGGATCTGTATTACCGCTTAAATATTTTTCCCATAGCCGTACCTCCCCTGCGGGAACGCCCGGAGGATATTCCCCTGCTGGTCTGGGCCTTTGTCAGGCAGTTTGAAAAGAAGATGGGCAAGCGCATCGACCACATCCCGCGCAAAAGCATGGAAGATCTGCAGCATTACCTTTGGCCGGGCAACGCGCGGGAGCTGCGAAATGTCGTCGAGCACGCCATGATTGTGAGCAGCAGCAAGACCCTGGAGGTGCGAGTACCCCAGATGGCGTCTGCTGATATCCCCGCAAATCTCAGCCTGGAGGATGCCCAACGCCGACACATTCTGGGTGTGTTGGAGAAAAGCGGCTGGCGCATTACGGGCCAGGGCGGGGCCGCAGAGATTCTGGGGCTCAAACGCACCACGCTGCAGTCGAAAATGAAGAAACTGGGCATCCGGCGCCCCAGCGGGGGATGACGAAATCTTGGCCTGCTGCCGATATTTCGGCAATAAAAATTCTCTTTTCAGCAATCCGCTCAAAGCACTTTTCTAAAAAAACCTATTGCTTTAGGGCGGTTATTTTGCCATTGGCCTGTCGTCACCCACCTGGCACACATTTCGCTTTTAAATAAAGGAACAACCAAACCCGGCAGGGCGGTCCGACATAACTTAATCCAGCATTACCGGTACATAAAACAAGGAGAATCATGAAAGGAGAGAAAAATGTACAAGAAAATTTTTATGCTGACCATAATCGTCCAATGCCGTCCCCGAAGATGAAATCAAGAATTTGATAAAAACATGGAAATAAAGGAGAAATGATGTCAGAAGATAGTTCAACACATGTTTCCAAGGATGCTGCGGTCAAAAAGGGCGGGCTGCATCGATTTTTAGGCATCTATGAGATCGTTATTATCGTGCTGATTGTGCTTTCGATACTCGGCATCGGCATCACCGATTTTTCGCCGGCCGACAGCTACAAATATTGGGTGGCGATGGTGCCCATCTTTTGTGGGGCCTGCTTGATCCTTGAATGGTCGCGCGTGCGCGGCAAAGGCTTCAAGTGGACGACCATTTTGCGAACCCAGTTACTGCACTGGGCCGGTCTGCTGGTGGCCGTCCGGCTGGTATTTGAGATGCTGCACAAGGGGCGTCTGGACAACGAAAATACCGGGCTGGTGATTCTGCTTTTACTGGCACTGAGCGTCTTCCTTGCGGGCATCCACCTGGGCTGGCGTTTGTGCCTGGTGGGGGGATTTCTGGGCGCGGCCCTCGTGGCGGCAACCTACATAGAAGAGTATGTCTGGGTTTTGGTCATCATCGGTTTAGCGGTTTTGATCATTGTTTCCTTGTGGAAACACTTTGTCGGCAGTGAGGATGGGTGATAGGTAGATATTGTTATTAGTTGATTGGTTAAGTGGTTGCAAATATGGATTTATCCCATATTTGCAAAATAATTGGACTCTTCATGTTTTAACAAATCGGAACATTTTAAAATTGCCGTTGAAGATGCGGCGCTTGGGTATAAAATGGAAAATTTGTTTTCTTGGACCAGCCTGATCCTTATTGGGCACATTATTGTCATTATCGGCGTGACCGGGCGAGTCATCATGATGCGCCTGGCAGTGGGAACGACTCTGGCCTGGATAATTCTGATCTTTTTCCTGCCGTTTGCGGGTGCTGTGATGTACCTGGTGCTCGGAGAAAAACGCTTGGGCCGGAAGCGCACCCAACGGGCGGCGTCACTCTGGGAAGGATATAGCCGGTGGTTGCGACAATTGCCACGACAGACGCCGGATGAACAATCGGGCTTGAGCCCGGAGGCGGTGGCTGTCAGCCGTCTACCCGAAGGTGCCCTCGGCATCCCGGTACTGCCCGGCAACCGTTTGGAGATCATGGACGCGGCCGAGCCGATTTTACGTTCCATCATCGCCGACATCGATCGGGCCCGGCATTTCTGCCACCTGGAATTTTACATCTGGAACGCGGGTGGAACGGCGGACGAAGTTTGTGAGGCGCTCATGCGGGCGGCAACCCGCGGCGTGACCTGCCGGGTGCTGCTGGATGCCATGGGAAGCGGCAAATTTCTAAAAAGCCCGTGGATACACCGGCTCAAAG
>JBAVYC010000482.1:0-4847 GCA_049698595.1 Desulfobacterales bacterium
GGTTAAGCGGTATACCAGCACAATTTTTGTTGGGTTCGCCTTTCTTAATATGCCTCGACAGCCTGATATAGCCTCAAGGTTAGCGAACCCAACAAAGATCAGTTTCAGAACATCGGCTTAACCCAACCTACGATATATCGTTTATGCACAGGAAGTCGATACCCCTGTAATGGAATTACTACTAATTTGCTTGGCGGTGCGAATTTAATCTGCGGATTGCCATAATACTAAAAAAATCATTAAGTGCCTATTGTTTAGGCCTTGTCGTAAGCAAATTACCGAACACGCCTTTCGGAAAAAACATCACGCAGATGACAAAAAACAAGCCCAGAATCAATATCCAGTAGTAGGTCAATAAATCCGATAAAAATGCTTCCAGCATCCGGACCAGCAAAGCGCCCAGAAACGAGGCCAGCAAAACCTCTTTACCACCCAATGCCACCCAAATCAACACCTCGGTCGAAAGTCCAAAACCCAGCATGGTCGGCGAGACGAATTCGGTAACCACGGCATTTAAAGCACCGGCCAAACCGGCCACGGCGGCGCCGATGGCAAAAATTATGATTTTATAGCGAGCAATGTTGTATCCGAAAAATTCGGCACGCACTTCGTTGTCACGTACCGCCGCCAAAATAGTGCCGAAAGGAGATCTGACAATGCGGTCGCAAACCAGATAAACCCCCAGACCGATTGCCAGAATAACGTAAAAAAGGGTATTGATACTTATGATTTCCCATCCCGCGATGGAAAGCGGCGGCACGTTGACCAATCCATTGTACCCGCCGATGTAATACCATTTCACCGCAATCCGTTCGGCGATGACCGCTATGGCCAGGGTAACAATGCCCAAATACGGGCCCGACAGCCGCCCGTAGAATAAAAAATAGCCTAGCACAACGGCAAAGAGGGTAACCACTACAACAGATAATGAGATGGCCATCACGCTTGCCGTCATAAGACCGGCAATGCCCGGAATCATGTTCTTAGTAGTCAATGCCATAATATAGGCACCGAGTCCGAAAAAAACGGCATGACCGAAACAAAGAACGCCCCCGTAACCCCATACCAGTGAAAGGCCAATCGCAAAAATTCCGTAAACCAGATACTGGGTCAATTGAGCAATGAGATAGTCATCGCCGATGAGTGGGAAAATGATTAAAAGCCCTAACACCACTGAACGCACAATATCCTGCTTTTGGCGGAAAGAAGGCAAGAAAAATCTATTCACGGCGTTTCGCTCCAAGTAATCCTTCCGGTCGAATACGGATCAACACAATCGCCAGGGAAAATACCACGATTTGCGCCGTTACGGGTGAAAACAGATAGCTGATGAAGGAATCACTGGCTCCGACCACTGCACCTCCCACCAGTATGCCGGATAAAGTGCCGGCACCTCCCACCAGGATGGACAAAAAGGCGGGGATAAAAAATCCTAAGCCCATCTGAGGATCACAGCTCATCAGCGGAGCCATGACGGCTCCGGCCAGTCCGGCCAGGGCCGACCCAAAAGTAAACGTCGTGCGATACATCCGGCGCGTGTTGATGCCCAAGGCGGCCGCCATTTCTCTGTTATGGATAACGGCTCTTGCACCCAGGCCGAAATCGGTCCGCAAAAATAAATAAAAAGTAATGAAAATAATAAGCAATGCCACTGCCATGATGAACAGGCGATACGCCGGGTATTCGATACCCAGAAACTGAACTGATTGGGGTAGCGGAGGATTGACCATCAGGCCGGCAGGACCAAATATGATGATGACCAGTTGTTTAATCGCCATTGAAATCCCCCAAGTGGCGAGGATGGTATCCAGAAATCTGCGATAAAGATGCCGGATAAAAATGTATTCAATGACCATTCCAAGAAACCCTACGATCACGGGCGACAATAATAGCCCGATCCAGAAACCAAGGCCAAGTTGGTCGGTCATAACGACGGTATAAGCCCCTAATAAAAAAAACTCGCCATGAGCCATGTTGATCACTCGCATCAGCCCAAAAATGATAACCAAACCCATGGCGACGAGGATTAAAACCAGAATATAGTTCAAACTGTTCAGGATTTGTATGATGAGGTCCATATTAAAACCTGGAATATCAGTTGTAGAAATTCCGATATATTGAGCTATACTCCCATATGACAGGCGATGATAGACTCGTCTGCGCGCAAGTCACTTACGGAACAGTTTTCTACGATAGCGCCTTTCTCCATAAATGCGCATTCGGCGGCAATTTGCATGATCATATCCACATTTTGTTCGACGATTAAAATCGTTAGACCGGTTTCAGCGATAATCTTTTTCAATATTGAACAGATTTCATTGACAATCGATGGTTGAATTCCCTCTGACGGTTCATCGAGCAGTAAAAGTTTGGGCCGGCTGACCAGTGCGCGCGCAATCGCAAGCATTTGTTGCTCCCCACCGGAAAAAGAGCCCGCGCGCTGGTTCCGCCGCTCATAAAGAACCGGAAAATATTCAAAGACATCTTGCGGAATTTTTCGCTCGGAACGAGGTTTCCCGAGAGTTCCCAATCTCAAATTTTCAAACACCGTAAATTCTCCAAATATCTCACGACCTTGAGGAACGTAAGAAATACCCCTGGCAGCAATCTCATGGGTCGGGACCGATTGAATCGGAAGACCTTCCAAAAGGATCTTGCCGGATTGAGGGGTTACAAGACCCATTATGGTTTTCAACAAAGTGGTTTTTCCCATTCCGTTGCGCCCCATAATCGCTCTAATTTCTCCATGGCGGACAGAAAGATCCACTCCCTGTAAAATGAGACTTCCGCCATGGGAAACATGAAGGCTGTCGATCGTCAGCATGATCCCTGTCTCCCGAAATATATTTCCCGGACCGCGTCATCGGACTGGATCTCTTCATAATTACCTTCTCTGAAAATAGCGCCTTTATACATCACCGTAATACGGCTTGCAATTTCCCTGACAAAACTGATGTCGTGCTCAATGACCAGAATCGAAATACCGGTTGTTTGCGATATTTCTTTGATCAATTCAGCTGTTTTGTGAGTCTCGGCGACGGTCATTCCAGCGGTCGGTTCGTCCAGCAGCATGAGTTTTGGTTTGCTGGCCAGGACCATCCCAATCTCCAGCCACTGCCGTTCTCCATGGGCCAGATTCTGAGCCAATTGATCGGCTTTGGAGGCAAGATTAATTTGTGATAGATATGCCATTATTTCTTTGTGGGAGTTTGCGTCGAGACGGGAACTCACAAACATGGATTGGCGCTGATGTGAAAAAAACGGAACGCGGATGTTTTCATAAACGGTCAGTTCACCAAAAACGCCGGGAATCTGAAATTTCCTGCCAATACCGAGCTTGCTGATGACATGGACAGGCTTGACGGTAATATCTTCACCAGAGAAGTAGACTTTCCCGGAGGTGGGCGTGTAGTAGCCCGTAATGAGATTAAAAAGCGTTGTTTTACCACAACCATTCGGGCCTATGATACAACGCAATTCCCCTGCGTTTAAGGCTAGATTGACGTGGTCAACCGCTGTCAGGCCACCAAATTTTTTGGTGATTCCGCGTATCTCGAGAATAGTCGCCATCCGCATCACTTATTGGTAGGATTGGAAAGGGACGATAGCTCTGTATACGTCCCTTCCAGTTTGAATTAAGAAAAGAAGTGCGGCCCAGCCTCCAGCCCACAGAGCCTGCAGCCCAGTGGGGGGACCTGATTTTCAATAGTAGAATAAATCGATGCCGCAAAGTCTTTACTTATTTTGCATTGACTCGCAGCTTGAATAGGCCCGATATATTTCTTTAGGGCAAGATTTCCGCCCCTCACTTCGCCAATGAACATGTTGAGGGTCATGTGGTAATCGTCATGTATTGTCACGGTGCCGTTTGCCGCCAACACGGATTGATTGAGCATGGCATCGATAATTTTTTAAAGAAGAATCCGAAAGGGTATTTGTCAAAGGTGGACAATTTCATCAATGGAATTTTGAATACAATAGACAATTTTGGTTGTCAAATAAAATAGATCTGTTTTTAAATTCTTCGGATTAGTTGTCAAACTGCAGTTTGGAAGTGTTAGACTACGAAAAAGGATTGACTTGATGTTGATGACGTGCTGTTTTACAGATAGACGGTTTCCTGACTTCTTTTACGGGTTGGCTGTTGTCGGTCACCGGTCATTTTTAAAAGATACTCCAAACTAAATGCGCTATATTAGAAACTGTATACGGAATCCTCTTTGCCCCCTGCCTTAAGGTTCCTCATGCCGATGCCATTGTTTTATGGCTCATCTGTTTCCTGTGGTCCGGCTTCTTTGAGTATTTTAACCACATTGGGGTAGCCTGACGCCATCATTTGGGCTGAGCTACCAACTTTATTCTTCACATTCACGTCAGCCTCATGAGCGATAAGAGCGTTAACAATATCGAACTGGCCTGAGACCGCTGTAAACATCAAGACGGTGCAGCCCTCCCAATCTACAGCATCCACGTCAGGATTTGCAGCCAGTAAGGCTTTTACCGTTTCGACTTTTCGATTCCTCGCTGCTTCCATCAAAGCGGTTCGACTTCTGGTGCGGCTTTTTGCATTTTTACGGTAAAGCGTTTTTTATCATTCCAGGTTTTTGACGGGTTATATCCTCTTCTACTGGAATTTCGTGCTCTAGCTTGACGGTCACGATATTGCCTTTTGAGTATTTCCAAACTTCAATGGGTGTGACGACATCTCCATGTTTGTCGAAATCCACGGATCCGGCCGCTCCTTCATAGTTAATTTCCTTGCCCAGGTTCAATAAATCAAAGGCCTTTTTGAATTCACCTGGTCTGATAATCTCTCCTGGCGGATTGGCTACATCCCGCAATTTATC
>JBAVYC010000483.1:0-2115 GCA_049698595.1 Desulfobacterales bacterium
TATACCCAACCCGGATAAACCGGAATTGAATATTGACGATTGACGATTGAATATTATTGGATGTCGCTTCGCTCTGTCATTTTTATGATAGTTCTTATTAAAATTGACCCGCTGGAAGCAACCTTGAATATTCAATCGCTTGAAGATAGTAAAAATAGCCCATTACAATTTTTTGCCATAAAATACAAAAATTAATTTATAGGACCCAAAACCATTATTTTCTTGTTGAACGAATAATGTTACAAAAAACAGATGAAAAATCCAGAGCTTCTAACCAAACGATTCGAGAAAAATATCGCTGGTACGTTAAACTGTTTTGACCGATTGGTGCTTTTTGGAACATACCAATCGATTTGCTATCCCCAAGCGATGTCCTGGCAACTGCATGAAGCAGGGATCCAATTGATCGACTACGAAAAAAAATTTGCCAATAAACTGCGTTTGGAAATGACCGCTCGGATTAAAACCATCGCTGCCCAGGAAAACATCCTTATAAAGCAAGTGTATGCGTCAGTTCGCAAGGAAGCCTTGGTCTCTGAAATTTTGTCCACCCGTGGTGATGCTCCCGGCATTGTGTGCATCCTCAGTGCCATGGAGAGCTGCCGTTGCTTTAAGGTGCGTAAAAATCATAGGAGTGGTTATCTCGAGTTGCAGTGGAAACCAGGTAAATGTTTGCACTATTACGTGTACCTGATGGATCCTGATTATGGTCTGTGTTATCTGCGGATTCCAACCTGGGCACCGTTTCGATTGCAATTTTATTTCAACGGCCATGACTGGCTGCAAAGGCGCATGGCAGCAGCGGAGATCACATACCGTAAAGCAGATAACTGTTTTGTGCATGTCTCAGATTTTCAACGGGCACAGTCCATCGTTGACTCCTTTGATGTTAATTGCCTTCATCGACGTTTAGATCAGCTTGCCGCTCGCTTTGTGGCCGTACACGGCAGATGGGGCCAAGGCCTGCACTGGAGCATCTATCAGGCCGAATGGGCAACCGATGTGGTGTTCAAATCCAGCCGCATTCTGCCTGTATTGTATGAGGAACTTGTCCGCACAGCCGCCATTGAGATCAAATGTGCCGACATTTATGGTTTTCTCGGCCGACGTTTATCGGATAAATCCGCTTCGCAAGTCAGCAATCGGCTTCAAACACTGATTGAGGGGACTCGTATTAAACACAGCCTCGGGAAAAATTCGATCAAGATGTACGATAAGCAGGCGCGTGTGCTTCGCATCGAGACCACATCCAACGACGTATCATTTTTCAAACATCACCGCGAGGTGAAACACCGGGACGGAACCCGGGAGATGAAACATGCCCCGGTACGAAAGACCATCTACAGTCTGGGTGCCGTGGCAGAACAAATGCAGGCATGTAATAAGCGCTACCTGTCATTTATCTCGCAGTGGCGAGACCACAGTCACGAACGCACTGATCTTCGCAAGATCACCGGTTCGGTAAAAGACGACAAACAGCGGTCTTATCGCGGAATAAACTTTTTCCAATCCGAAGACCTGAGTTTCATGCTGGCGATTCTGCGTGGTGAATATCAGATCGCCGGCTTCACCAATCGAGCCCTGCAAGCCCATCTTGCAGAATGGAATTCTCAAAAAATAGGCCGTGTTTTGAAAAGGTTCCGGGTACTTCGACTGATCAAGCGTGTCGGGCGCACTTACAAATACTATCTTTCATCATTGGGTAAAAAAGTACTTGTAGCAGCTCTGCAATTAAAAGAACGAGTTATTCTGCCCACTATGGCTACCGTATAAATCATGCGCAAACATGATGGGATTTGAATAAATAGGTACTAATAGGCCAAAATTTTCTCGACAATCTCAGGCGGCATCCTCAGTGCCGATCGTTCGCCATTTTCATTGTTGATCAGTTTTCTGCGTACGAGTGTTCTTAGTGCACGTGCCTTTTTTTCACCGGCGGCTCGGGTAAGCTGCGCAATGCTTTCCGGCGGCATATCCTCGGTTTCCAGATATCCCTCATCAGACGCGCTGGTTACCAGGTCGGCGCCTGCCTTCGAACGAACGACAAGTGTATTCCACCCCGGACGTCCCTCGAACATTCCCACGGACAGGTCGCAGAATTCGGAGGTCATGTCC
>JBAVYC010000484.1:0-2525 GCA_049698595.1 Desulfobacterales bacterium
CGGCCAGGTTCCCATCGGTGATGTGATGCGATGCCTGATGTACTCTCGCAATTATGGCGACCGCAACCATGCCATTGCAGTATTCAATGGTATCCCGGAAAAAGTCCGTGCAAAGATAGCCAGCCTGGATTTTTCATCTGCAGAGAAGCAATGCCCGCAGAGAATGGCAATTGGAAACCTGATGCGGGATGCTCTTAAAGAATTGGGATAAAATCGAAATAACGCCAACCCTGATTGAAAAATCTGATATTATTTCTGCCCGATTATATTCAGCGTAAAAATTATGGATTCGTTATTGAAATTTGCAATGAACCTAATTGTTTATGGCATTATGGAGGGAGTCACGAAATGTAAACCTGGCCCTTCATGTGGATTGGCCATGGGAAACCTATACTCCCCGTGAACTGCAGATTTATTCAATTCATCAAAATGAGATATAGATGGGGAAAAAGGAATAATAAAGGGCAATTTTTTTAAGAAAAGGAAGGCATTATGGAGCGAATCACACTGGGCCGGACCGGATTGACTATCAACCGTTGTGGTTTTGGTGGAATTCCCATTCTGCCAGCCCTGCTCTGAAGAAATTCCCATCTCTGTGATCCTTAATGTGCGAAGCGTGATCAAGCGCATGGGAAAAAAATCAGTTAACGGCGCCTTTCTATCACCTGTTATTTCTTCGGCTCGTAAATGCACAGCCTGCGGGGAGTGCGCAGAGCGCTGTCCTTACGAACTGCCTATACCAGATCTTATTCAAGATAACCTGTAGTGGGTGGATCGTGGGATGCAATAATTTCGCAAATCTTATTGGGTCAGCGTATATGACCAATCCGTTGATATCCAAGCCAACGAATCTGGAATAATTAAAGGCCATCAATACCTGATGTCATCATTCCCGGATTTTGGGTCTCTGACTGAGCGTTATGCATGATTTTCATTCTTTGACACAATTAAGAACCCTGTGATATCCAATGCGTACACCGGGTTTGTCCCAATTGTTGAGTTTACAAAAAGGAGCGAATACAGCAATGACAAAGCAAAGAGTCGCCGAAACAGATCATGGAATTCAGGGTGAATTCCCCGTCGAAATATATGATCAAATGCAAAGAAGATTTCGAGATAAAGGTTGGATCGAGACTAAAGATATTATCAATACTGGAATATCTCGAGGTGTCGCACTGGAAATAGGTCCTGGCCCAGGATATTTAGGACTTGAATGGCTGAAACATACGCAAGGAACAATTCTAAGAGGACTTGATATTAGTGCCGACATGATCGCGGTTGCAAAAAGGAATGCAAATGATTATGGAATGGCCGAAAGAACAGAATACGTCCAGAGCAGCGGAGAGAAGATACCTTTTGATGATGAAACTTTTGATGCCGTGTTCACGAATGGTTCGTTCCATGAATGGTCAAATCCTAAAGATACATTCAACGAGGTTTGGCGAGTGTTGAAAAAAGGTGGACGGTTTTTTGTCTCAGACTTAAGGAGAGATATGTTGTTTTTAGTGAAATGGTTTATGTGGCTCGTTACCAAACCACAAGAAATTCGTCCCGGTTTGATTACTTCGATTAATGCCGCCTATGCCCCCAGTGAAATTGAACAATTACTGAGTGAAACCAAACTTAAAAACTATGAAGTGAAAAAAAATCTGATGGGTATAAAAGTAACTGGTATCAAGTGAAACAACGCTCAATTATTTTTGGACGGTTACTGACAAAGACTCGCTTGCAAATCTTAACAGGATGCAGGAACAGCACCGTTGAAAACCTTCACAGAACCTAAAGAATTAGTGGAAAATCCGCATTATCAAGATCAAAGGCAGAAAAGTCTGGCCGATCTCAGCAATGGCATGATCGATGTTCCCATAATCGAGCTGATCAACGATTTTAACAAATTACCCTTCAGAGTTGATGTATTGACCGCGGGAGAATCTGATGAGAAAATCTAAAACGACGCGAGAGAAATGGTTTGAGCAGCGTGATGACCTCACCGGCGAAAATGCCTTGGGTGATGCCGGACAGATAATTTTTGTTTTGCTTTTTTTCGGGATATGGATAGCAGATTCATTTTTTTTGAAATACACCACACAGCTTAATGATATCGTTCCTGCTCTGATAAGAAAACCGATCGGGATTTTGCTGCTATGCTTGTCAGCCTATTGTGCCTGGTCCGGCCTGAGAATAGTTTTTGGCGAAGTGCGGGAATCACCATCTGTTATCCGCAAAGGTGTTTTTGGCATAGTGCGGCATCCGATTTACCTGAGCGAAGTGCTGCTGTATTTAGGCCTTTTCATGCTTAACATGTCGTTGGCGGCAGGTGTCGTGTTGCTTGGCGCTGCGGCTTTTCTGTATTATTTATCAAAGTACGAAGAGAAATTGTTGCTCAAACGCTTTGGTGATGGCTACAGGTCATACATGCGCGAAGTCGGCATGTGGTCACCACGATTACGAAGGAAATGAAGAAGGATAGAACATTTTCCTTGATAAATATTGCACCGGATAGCCTTGTCTGTACGAGTGATGTT
>JBAVYC010000485.1:0-2682 GCA_049698595.1 Desulfobacterales bacterium
GTGAAAATTTAAGACAATTATCGGAACGCAATATGTAGGGTGTTCATAATTCCTAATAACATTTCAATAGGTGGAAAAATTTCCATCTGTTAAATCTTTTCGCGGAATATGGAGACAAGATACATGAAAAACACAATGATTGCTGGATTTGTTGTTCTGCTTTTCTGGAACACATCGGCGGCAGAAGAGGAAATAGCAGACACGATCTACCACAACGGCTCCATTCTCACCGTGGCTAGCGAAGAGCCGACCTATGTCGAGGCGCTCGCGGTGAAGGATGGAACGATCGTCTTTACCGGGTCCAAGGATAAGGCCCTTGCCATGAAAGACGACTCCACCAAAGTCGTCGATCTCGGCGGCCAAGCCATGCTACCCGGCTTTCTTGACGGTCACAGCCATTACATCAACTCGCTTCTTGTCGCCAACCAGTGCAAGCTGTACGCGCCGCCGTCCGGTCCCGGCAAAGACGTATCCAGCATCATAACGGAGCTGAAAAAGTTCGCGGAGGAACGCAACATCCCCCATGGCGAGATGATCATGGGCTACGGCTATGACGACACCGTCATGCCCGAGAGTCGATTGCTTAACCGCGACGACCTCGACGAGGCCTTTCCCAACCACCCGGTCCGCGTCGATCACGTATCGATGCACGGCGCGGTGATGAACAGCCTCGCCTTGAAAAAGTACGGGATCTCTGCCGAGACGAAGACCCCGCCCGGTGGCGTGATCGTGCGCAAGCCGGGCACGGAGGAGCCTTGGGGCCTCATCATGGAGACGGCCTTCCTGCCGGTGATGGCGCAGCCCGAGCCGATGACAGCCCAGCAGGAAATCGAGTGGACGCGAGCGGGCCAGGTGCTTTACGCGGAGGCCGGGATCACGACCGCCCACGAGGGGGCGACGCATTTTCCCCAGTTCATGACCATGAAGCGCGCCAGCGAAGCCGGTGCCAATATCATCGACGTGATCTCTTATCCGTTTATTACGGACGTTGACAAAGTTCTCACTGAACAGCCGGTGACTGAATGGGGCGCATATAAAAACCGCTTCAAAATCGGAGGCGTGAAAATCACCCTGGACGGGTCTCCGCAGGGACGGACCGCCTTCTTCACCACGCCCTACCTCACCGGTGGGCCCGGCGGTGAAAAGGATTGGAACGGCAAACCGACCTTTCCCCAGGACCTCGCCAATCAGATGGTGAAGAAAGTCTATGACCTGAAGGTGCCGCTGATCCTGCACTGCAATGGGGATGCCGCCATCGATGCCTTCCTCACAGCCTATGAGTTCGCACGTGCTGGGGACTACAGCCGGCCTTGGAACGTGACCACTATCCATACCCAGTTTTTACGTAAGGACCAGATACCAAAGTTCGTAAAATATAAGGTTCGCCCCTCTTTTTACACCCTGCACACATTCTACTTCGCCGAGGCCCACATTGAAAATCGCGGTAAGGAGCAGGCCATGTATATCAGTCCGATGCGCGATGCGATCGACGCCGGGCTGCGTCCGTCCAACCACACCGACTTTGTCGTCGCCCCGCTCGGCCAGATGATGATGCTCTGGTCGGCCGTGAACCGCGTCTCCCGCGCCGGCGCCCAGATCGGTCCCGATCAGCGGGTGACGGCCTTCGAGGGCTTGAAGGCCATGACGGAGTGGGCGGCTGCGCAGTATGAAGAAGAGGCCACCAAGGGCACCCTCGAAGTCGGCAAGCTGGCCGATCTCGTCATCCTCGACAAAGACCCGCTCAAAGTCGACCCGATGGCGATCAAGGACATCAAAGTGGTTGAAACGATCAAGGAAGGCGTGACCATCTATCCGGCGCCTGCCGGCGGGGAGAAGGCTCTCGTGAAGGCGCCGCAGAAGGCCGGAAAAACGTATACATGGCGTGCCCACGTCTGCGACATGGCGGGCGTGAACCAGGCTGCGCACAAGGAATGGACGCTGACGACGCTCAACGGCGAGAAAATCGACGTGGCAAAGCCCCCCGCGATGAAGTTCGCGCACGGCAAGCTCTCCATCTTCGGCGGTATCAACCGGCTTAGTGGATCGTACGCCCTCGTGGGTGACAGCGTCACCATGGGCAAGCTGGTCAGCACCAAGATGGCAGGACCTCCTGCGTTAATGGAACTGGAGCGCAATTTCGCGAGGACCCTGGCCACCGTGGATGGCTTTGATGTCTCCGGCAACGAACTGACGCTATCCAGTGAGGGGGCCGTTGTCGCCACCTTCCGCTCTAATGAGTAACTCTCAACGGCGGTACTGTGATCGGCCCTGCCTGCGATTCACAAGATGGGACCACATCATAGTCGGTCGCGAGATCGCCTTCGATGGTTAGGAAGCGATCGGGGTCAATCCCGGCCAGAAAGCCCTTTCTAATTGAGCAGTCTGCATCGATCGACGCCACTTCGTGATCTGATGTGTGCTCGTTTGAAAATCGACATACTCGCGGTCGTTTCTGCCGCTCCTCGTTCCTCGTGCGGCTTATCTTGGTAGTTAGGACAAGGACTTCGCCCATTAGTCTACAATCCAGGTGGCCTATTTTATATGTCATAAAAGTGGTCATTACCCCAATGTGAGTTAAAAGAGGGACGTCCGTTATATATTTACATATAAAAATATATGTGATAACGCAACGCCATCTTTAAGGATGATTCTGATCGAGATCCTTTTTTGGATCGACTAGGC
>JBAVYC010000486.1:0-4110 GCA_049698595.1 Desulfobacterales bacterium
TTTGTGTTTATTGTCGGCTCTCCCAGATCGGGCACCACGATATTCGGCGAACTGCTTGATAGACATCCGCAGGTCAGCCAATGGTATGAACCCTACTTCGTTTGGGATCGTTTTTTTCGTCTGGCACCCCATGACGAAAGAACGGCAGCGGATGCAACGGCCAGGGTTAAAGGACAGATATTTAGAGATTTTGACCGATATCGAAAAAAAAAGAAGTGTTGGGTCCTGATCGATAAATCACCGCGCAATAGCCTCAAGATACCCTTTATTTTAACAATATTTCCCCGGGCCAGGTTTATCCATCTTTTGCGGGACGGCCGGGATGTGACACTTTCCATTCACAAGGAATGGCAGCGCCGCAGGAACATCGTACAGAACCCTAACCAAGAAGGGCGCTTTAACTATTTTAAAGCCCTGGCTGTGCTCAAATCTTATTTAGCTCGCCAAACATTTAGACAGGATAAACTAAGGGCCTTGTGGTTTGAGACCCATGGTCATTTTCTAAACAAATCCGGACAGCTAAATCGGTTGCGCTGGCAAGGTGACATCGGCTGGGGGCCGCGTTTCAAAAACTGGCAGCAAGTGTACGCGCAAAATTCTTTGCTGCAATTTAATGCCCATCAATGGCGGGCCTGCGTGCAAGGGATTCATCGGGATTGGGACTTAATTCAGCACCAAAATCGATTAACGCTACGATATGAAGACCTGATTGCCGACCCTGAGATGAAAATAAACGAAATCCTGGATTTTATGGGTGTCGCAAGCAGCAAAGAATTTATAGCGTCATTGCCGGGGTTAAACGCGGGCAACTACAATAAATGGAAAAGTGAATTCACCAAAAGTCAATTAAAGGAAATTTATCCAGTTTTAACTCCGCCGCTGCTGGAATTGGGTTATGCCGGATCCGAAGCATGGTTAAATCAAAACTGAAAATCGCCCTTAAAATTGGGCTATCCGGTCTATTTGTCGGCTATCTATCTTTTAAAGTAGACGCGGCTGCCATTGCAGCCGCCGTGAAAGATGTCGACGTATCGTTATATCTGCTGTCGACGCTGATTGCGGTGCTTTCCAATTTTTTCATCGCCGCTAAATACTACATCCTGATAAAAGAAAGCCCCATCAAGCACTCACTGCTTTCTCTGGTGAAGATCAATTTTATTTCCAGGTTCTATGCCCTTTTTTTGCCTTCCGCCATCGGGCGCGAATTTGTGCGCTGGCTGAAAGTCACCCGCAATCAGGAAGGCCGGGCCTCGTTTGTGGCTTCCATCATGTTTGAACGCCTGACCTTCTTGCTGGTGCTGATTCTTTGCGGTTCGGTGCCCCTTTTCATTTACGGGTCGCTACCTGAAATTGTTGTCCTCAAATTGCGCTTGCTGCCGTGGGTTGTTTTGGCACTGGCTGTCATTACCGCTGGGTTGTCATTTTATCTTTCGGCAGCATTTAGATCCTGCCTTAAATCATTGGCCGGTTCGATCCTCAATCGGTTTTCCGACAAATTTGACATTGCATCTTTTATCGCGAGTTTCTCGCTGGAGAATATGAGAGCATCCTATTATGCCGGGATTGTCGGCCTGAGTCTGGTATGGCAGATTTTCTATATCAGCCGTTTGTATACCCTGATAAAGGCTGCCGCTCTGCCTTTGAACCTGATCGACATTGTCTGGATGGGGTCGCTGGTGCTGATGTTGCAGACGCTTCCAATTTCATTTGCCGGTATCGGCCTGCGGGAAGGTGCGTATGCCTATCTGTTTAGCCTGTATGACTTACCCCCCGAAAAAGGCGTTCTAATCGGAATACTATTCTTCTCGCAAATGCTGGTTATGGCATTCGTGGGCGCTGTCTTTGAACTGACGGCCAAATAATTTGTGCCAGAACGAAAACTCAGGAGTCGTTTTAATTACTTTTAATGACATGAAAAAAACACATCAAAATACTTACGGCGCATCCGGCAAAACCGAGGCGCCGCGGTTGGAAAAATTGATTAACAAACCTGCCGTTTTTAAAGCCGGCTTAATCGTTTTGGTTTTTTTTGCGTTAGGCTTTTTAATTTATTCAAATACCTTCGAAAGCCCGTTTGTATTTGACGATAATTTACGAATCGTCGACAACCCGGCTATCCGCATGGATACGCTTACTTTTCAGAATCTGTGGCAGGCTGCTTTTGGTAAACAGTCAGCCCGATCCAGGCCCATCGGCAACATCAGTTTTGCCTTAAATTATTACTTCCATCAATACGAGCCGGCCGGCTATCACATCGTCAATATCATCATCCATATTATAAACGCTATCTTGCTTTGGCTTTTCTTAAAAAAGACATTAAGTCTCAAATCTGTCCGACCCGGATTTATCAGGGGTGAATGGATCGCTCTGCTCGCCGCTTTGCTCTGGATGGCGAATCCGGTCCAGACCCAATCCGTTACCTATATCGTGCAACGGCTCAACAGCATGGCTGCCATGTTCTTCTTGCTGGCGTTTATTTTTTATCTGAATGGTCGCCTGGCTATGAAAAAAGGGCGGCGCTGGTCCTGGTTTCTGGGCGCTGCGTTGGGATGGCTGCTGGCCCTGGGTTGTAAGCAGAATACGGCAACATTGCCGTTTTTTATTCTACTTTATGAATGGTATTTTTTTCAGGATCTGAATGTCGCCTGGCTCAAACGCAATCTGAAGTATGTTTTAATTGTATCGGCAGCCATTGTCATTATCGCATTCATCTTTCTGGGGACCAAGCCGCTGGATAGATTGGCTTCAATTGGAGACTATGCCGATAAAGAGTTCACCCTCGCTGAAAGGGTGATGACCCAATGGCGGGTGGTGATCTATTACCTCAGCCTGATATTTTATCCCCATCCGTCCCGGCTGAACCTGGATTATGATTTCCCGCTTTCATATTCATTGCTGAATCCATTTACGACCTTGCTGTCTTTAATCGCCATCATCGGCCTGATAATCCTGGCTGGCTTCCTGGCCAAAAAACAACGGTTGATATCATTTTGTATTTTCTGGTTCCTGGGCAATCTGGTTATCGAATCATCTTTCATTCCGCTAGCCATCATTTTTGAGCACCGCACCTATTTGCCGTCCATGCTGATGTGCCTGATACCGGTCATTTTGTTTTATCGCTATATTAAACCCCAATGGCTGGCAGTGGGTGCCGGCTGCGCTTTGATTCTAGTTTGCGCCTACTGGACCTTTGAGAGAAACAGCGTCTGGCGCAACGGTTTGACGTTGTGGGCCGATATTGTAGCGAAATCCCCCGACAAAGCCCGACCTTACGCCAATCTCGGTGTTGCCCAAAAAGATCAAAACCTGACCGCTGAAGCGTATCAAAGTTTTCGCAAGGCCTTGCAGCTTAACCCCAATCTTGATGAAGCCCATTTTAATCTGGCGATCATACTGGAAGAACGCGATAAAACCGATGAGGCCATCGCGCACTATCGCAAAGCCGTTGAGATTAAGCCCGACTTTGTGAAAGCCCACAATAATTTGGGTGCGGCTTATTTAAGACAGAATAATCTCGACGACGCCGGTGTGCACCTCCGTAAAGCCCTGCAGTTAGACCCAAATTTTGCGCCGGCCCACAACAATATGGGACTATTGCAGGTAAAACAGGGCAAACTAGATGAGGCTGTCGAAAACTATCTTAGGGCCCTGGAGTTAAATCCAAAATTGGCCGAAGCGCAATTCAACCTCGGGCACGCCCTTTTGATGCAGGGCAAGGCCGAGCAGGCCACCATGCGGTTTCAAAAAGCCTTGCAATTGGATCCCGACCACGCTGAAGCCCACACTAATCTGGGCGGCCAACTGCTCAATCAAGGCAAATTGGACGAAGCCCTCATGCATTTAAAGCGCGCCATCGACATTAACCCGGAGTTGGCGGAAGCCCACAACAATGTGGGTATCATTTTGATACAGCAAGGCGACCTGGCCGCGGCGATTTCGCATTTTCAGGATGCGATGCGTATCAATCCTGACTTTGAGCTGGCAAACAGCAATCTCCACAGAGCGTTGGCGATTCGCGACAGCATGGACACGGAAATCGGCAAGGTTCAAAAAGAATTAGACGCCCGACCTGCTGATCCCGGGTTGCATTTTAAAATGGGAAACTTGTAT
>JBAVYC010000487.1:0-3734 GCA_049698595.1 Desulfobacterales bacterium
TCTCCAACGTATGCAAAATTAGGGCATATCTGTGATATCCCTCATAGTATCTGTACAAAATTTGTCTTCTTAAAAGTACTGATATTGTATACTTATATGGAATCCGGCGCTTTTGCATGTATTCTCAAAATATCTGAACTTTAAGCGAAGCAACTTAATCGCTCAATTCAACAAAGGAGATTGGAATGTTATTTCGCATATCCCCCTTATGGTGGCCGGTTTTGGGAGTGGCATCGCCTATTATCGTCCCTTTACTAATAAGCAAAAACAGACGTTTCAAGAAGAATCTCAAACTTGCAGGTGAACTAAATAAAGACCGCCTTCGCCAAGCCGAGCCATTTGATGTGCCGGAACTGAGTTTTTTGGAATTAACAGTCCTGGTAGAGGACAAGACAGAGGAGAGTTTTTTGGGTGACGCTGGTGTCTCCTACTTATTTCGGTCTGATCAGGGTTCGTTGCTTTATGATGTTGGTTTCGGTCCTGAACGTCCGGCATTGGCTCATAATTCCGCTAAGTTGGGAATAAAACTGGACCAGGTTGATTCTTTGTGCATCTCACATCTTCATCCTGATCACATGGGTGGCTTGAAGGCAAGTCGTGCAAAATGCGTGACCGTGCCCAAAGAACTGGGTATGCCGAAGGGCCAACTTTGTTTTCTCCCCGATAAAGCTATGGCGGAGGGGTACAAGTGCGAACTGATTGATCGCCCTCGGTTACTGACAGGCGGAATCGCTACAACGGGTCCGTTGGCCAGAAGCTTATTTTTCCTTGGTTTGACTGAAGAGCAAGCACTAATCGCTCACCTAAAGGGAAAGGGTTTAGTTATTTTCACTGGATGCGGGCATCCTACTATTGAACTTATAGTGCAGATGGTCAGCCGTCTTTCCAAAGAACCTATCTACATCATCGGAGGCGGACTTCATTTCCCTATCACAGGTGGAAGAGGTAACCGTGCCGGTATTCAATTCCAAACTGTCATAGGTACAGGCAAGCCTGTTTGGCAAAGAGTTACCGATGACGATCTGAGTAGCACCATTACTGCAATTAACAAATTCAATCCGAGCAAGGTTTTCCTATCGAGCCATGATAGCTGCGATCATTCCCTAACACGTATGAAACAGGAACTTAAAGCCGAAACTGAGGTGCTCAAAGCAGGAAAGACCTATCGTTTTTGATTAAGAATTTTAGGCATGTCTAGAGCGAACATAACCAATAAATCCAGCGGACGCAAAAGCTTCGCTGCTGATTTCAACGTTAGATTTCAGGTATCTGATATGTATCTAAAATTAAAACAGCAGGTTAAACGCAAAGATAGCCAAATGATGCCTTGAAGCGAGCAATCGCTATTAGCCGGCATGATTTATATGCGGCGATGACCCCTCTTCACCTTTTGGAAATATTTAATTCGAAATCGGGTGAAATCTGACCATCATTTGGTCAACCAGTGCCGCAAAACGCGCTACAATGTCGGCGCCCTTTGGATGCTCCATCAAGGCCACGATAATGTACTGATACCCAGCTTTTTTGTCGACGATGACGCCACTGTCTGCATGAAACTCTTTCCAGGTTCCTGATTTCCGATAAATTTCAGCGTCCGAGTTTGCTTTTTTGAGGCCTTTTACAAATTTGTGCTGGATGTCTGAATCGGACATAATTTCGGCAAAATCAGATAAATATTGCTCGGATATCAGGCGGCCGGTCATCGCCAGATAATAAAACCGGGCGACTTGGAAAGCTGTGGCACCGTGGGAGATATTATGCAGCGGATCCCGTTTCCATACCGGTCCACCGCTATAATCGCGGCCGACCCACAGGCCGCCGTTCTGTTTCGGATCGTATAGACGGTATCTTTGGGACTGTAGAATTTCTGCCAAATCTTCAAAACCCACGCGATTGAGGATGGCTGTGGCATCCTCGTTGGACGATTTGCGGATCATGCGCATGAGTCCGGCACGGGTTTCATCGTTTAAAAGCATCTCGCCGTTCTCAATCTTGACAAAGGCTCCCAGCAGGATAGCGATCTTCGGCAGACTGGCGGCGTACATCATTACATCCGGATTGACGCCGGCGACCCTTGGTTGCTGTAAATTGGTTGAATCGACAACAACAAATGCTGCTTTTTTATTTTCAACAGCGCGCTTGTATTCGCCCCGGAATTCCTTTTCAAGGGCCGTTTCCAAAGAGTGCTGGAAATCCTGATCAAAGCTCTCCCTTAAAGACGGATACGTGGGGACCTGAACTTTTTCAGGTGGAGGTTCCTGACAACCTATACTGAAGATCACCAGCAGCACCAGTGCTGTGGAAAGTGTTAAACGAGGCAGAAGTATTTTTCCCCTTTTCATGAGATACTCTTCCAAATAAATTAAAACTTTCTCCCGACCGCTAATCAATGGTGGCGTCAAAGGTCAGCTCGTACTTGTCGCTGCGATAAAGGGATTCCTCGCATTCAATCGGTTCGTTGTCTTTCACATAAGTGATGCCTTTGATCAGAAATACAACCGAGTTGTCATTGAGCGTCAACAAAGAGGCGGCGTGACCGGAAACAGTGGCAATCATCATTCCCTGGGAGTGGCGGTTGGGTTTGAGGCCGTATTTTTCCTCGAAGACGCGCCACAAGGAAGAAGAAAGCTCTTCCTGCTCAATTTTGGGACAAAGGTCCGTCCGAATATACCTTGTTTCCAGCATTACGGGGATATCATCTGCCAGACGCAGCCTCTCAAGTCGGACCACTTTGTCCCCTTTCCCGAGGTTTAGGCGTTCGCGCGCAAAGGCATTGGCTATGGCCACTTTTTTGGATAGCACTTTGGTGTTGGGGGTAAGACCCATTTCGGTCATATTCTTGGTGAAGCCAAGCACCTTGCGCAAATCACGCTTTACTTTTCTGCGTCTGACAAAAGTGCCTTTGCCGGCTTTACGTTCCAGCAAATTTTCCTGAACCAGGTCGTTTAAGGCCCGACGAATGGTCGTTGACGACAGGTCGTAACTGTCACTGAATTCCCGCTCTGAAGGGATCAGGTCACCATTCTTATATTGCCCACTCAATATATTCTGTTTGATCTGCTCTTTTAGCTGATGGTACAGGGGAACTTTGGATTCAAAATCGATATTTAGGTCCATGTTTACCCGGTGGTTTAATTGTTTCCTAATTTCAGAGGATTTTAAAATAGTACACTATTTCAATATTGTTGTAATAGTCAAGCTAGAAATTATGCAACCACCAAGAAATTTGATGATAGTTCACTTTTTCAATGTAACCACTTGACATAAATATAAATTTTGGCACCACTGTCGCGGTTCTGGAAAGTATCCAAGCGGTCTGATTTTTTTCTTGACTAACAATTTAATATTGTAATATTGTACTAATCAGTTCGGGTTCAGCATTCCAAAGGTTTTTTTTGCGATTCTTGCGGTAAGCGGACAATACGGTCATAAAAATGTTTACCTCGCGCAGTATTTGCCGATCCCCCTGGGTCCGACGATCTTCTTCGATTTATCCGCGCGAATAAGCTAACCTGCAATGCGGATTCAACCTTTCTAACAAAAACAGGAGGACATAATGGCGAAAAAATCACCCGCCGAAAAAAAGGCCGCATCACCTCCGGTGGATGAAACCATCATGTTGCAGATGTATCGCAATGTTTATGCCACCCGGCAATTTGAGCTCAAGTGTGCTGAATTGTACCGGGCGGGTCTTATTCGCGGCTACCTGCACCCTTATCTCGGCCAAGAAGCAA
>JBAVYC010000488.1:0-21451 GCA_049698595.1 Desulfobacterales bacterium
GTCAACACGGTTACCCGAATAGAACCGCTAAAACATTCCGCAGTCAAAAAGATGGAAGAAAAAATGGAAGGGGATGTTAAGGAAATTTTAACAGGCGATGATCCACCTTATGAAGTGAATTTGTTGCTGACTGACCTGACGCCCGGGGAGCAGCTGGTGAAATTTGCCGAAGATCAGAAGTTGGATCAAATTTTTTTAGGAATCGCTAAAAAATCCAAAGTTGGAAAGCTTTTATTCGGCTCCACTGCTCAGTATATCATTCTGCATGCACCCTGTCCGGTGGTTACAGTTAAATAGTGGCCGGTGGAAATTACCCGTAGCATGTCCTCTAAATTTTAGGCCGAATTTTTTGGCCGGCGGCTGGGCTGACACCCACGGCCCAGACCTAACTTTGTATAAATTTGGGAGATAAGGCTTTATTGAGATCTACTGCAGTGAACAGCAAAAATCCGTCGTGTCGCACTCTCCGAGGCGTAGGATCGTGCCCCTAGGAGCCGGAAGCCAGGGCGTGACGCCCTGCGTTCCTTAAAACATTTTGCCGGAAAAAGTCCTCCAGCGCCTAATCACCCTATCCTCTTACCTGTGAACTCTGAACATCGAAGGGGATCGTCAGCTCATATAAACCATTCTTTACCCGGGTGTTTATCGGCAAATCCCCTTTTTCAAAAATTCTCATCATTTTTTTGTTCGCCTGCAGCACTTCAGCCGTAAATCCTTTGAGTCCACGTTCTTTGGCCAAACGTACCAGCATTTCATAGAGAGCCGTCGCAATTCCCCGTCCATGGTATTTTTCATCCACAACAAAAGCCAAATCCCCGTATGAACTTTGTTCATCCTTGACAAATCGTGCCTCGGCGATGATGGTGGCCTGATCGGGTTCTTGCGTGAGGGCAACCACAGACATGACCCGGCTGTAATCGATATTGACGTATTCCTGCATTTTTTTGTGGGGCATGGTGGAAATGGGGTATAAATATCGACGGTAGACCGTCTCATGTGAGAAACGGTAAAAAAGACGGCGCATGGCTTCTTCATCGGAAGGTTTGATGGCCCTGAACCGAACCTTCAAACCATCCCGGAAGATACGCTCGGTGGTGATCTCCATGGGATACAAACGCGCGCTTTCGGACAAAAAAATCTGATCCGAGAACAGGATCTGCTTTCTTTTGGCTTGCTCGACAAGTTTTTCGCGGTCGTCCGGATGCGCAATATCGATCAATGCCTGCGCCCTTTCGCGGATGGTACGCCATTTCAAATTGGCGATGCCGTATTCGGTGACGACCACGTCAATCGATTCGCGCATATGGAACTGATTGCGAAGGTCCCGCAGCATCACCACAATATTGGGGCCCCCTTGTGGGTTTCGGCTTGGTAACCCGAATACGGTGCGCCCTCCGGCAGAGATCTCGGTGCCGGTGAACAGATCGGCCCCTTCACCCGGACCGGAGGAGATGTTGCCCTTCCCCACGGAGAAAGCAATCCTGCCCAACAGATCCACTTTGCGGGCCCGAAACACAACCACAAAATTAGGATTGCGTCCGATTTGGGTGGGATCGAACACTTGTTCGACACCTTGAAATTCAATCAGTGGATTGCGGTCCAGCCATGCCATCAGCTCCGGTGTTCCCAAAGCATAGGAAGCAACGGATTTGCCTCTGAAAACTTCCTTGCGGTAATTGGTCACCGCACCGCTTTTAACGAGATCCATCAAGGCATCCGTAAAACAGGATGAATGGATACCCAGGTGTCGCTTGTGGGTCAGGTGCCGGCCCAAAGCCTCGCACAAAGAATCCGTGGAAAAACTGAGACAGTCGCCGTCTTCAATTACCTGGGCAATGTTAGCGGCCACTTGATCAATTACTTTGTTTACGGCCCGGCGTTTGAAATAGGTTGGCGGTTCCGTTGACTTCACAAACAGATCAAAATCCGAAACAGAGACAATCGTGTCGCCGAAGGTGAAAGGGATCCGGGGGTTGATCTCGCCCACCACCACTGAGGCCAGCTCCATGGCTTCGCGGGCGATGTCAACCGCGACCCCGAGACTGCAATATCCGGCCTCGTTGGGGGGCGTGATTTGGATAAAGGCCGCATCGATGGGAAATCGTTTGGATTTGATAATCCGTGGTATCTGCGAAATACGTCCCGGGATCAAGTCGACACTTCCTGCGACAACCGCCTCGCTGGCCACCCAGGTGGAGAAAAAAGTCTTGAGACGGTACCTTTGCCAGTCACGCTTTTTTAGGGAAAGGATGTCGCCGTGGCTGGTCAGCTGGATCAATTCCAGGTCATTCGTATTCGAAAGACCGGATTCGATGAGACATTTCATCAAGGTTCGGGGTTCCGCCACGCCGCTGCCAAGAAAGATGGTCATGCCCGGCTTGATATATGCCAGAACCTCCTCGGGAGAAACAACGAGGTGTTCCCATTGAATATTTTCAGGACTGCTTTTTTTTTTTTTCATTCTCTAGCCGTTCACAGATTTTGAGGTTCAGAGTTCAGCGGTTCCTGGTTTGCGGATTGTGCTCGAAGGCCGGCCGCAGATCGGTGAACCCGACCAAAAACGCCTTTAAGGCAATGCTGAATTGATCGCCGGGATTGTTTGTAAATTGATTCAGCCATAAAGAATATAAATATCAAGGTTGGCTTGGGGGAGTCAATTAAAAAGGAAATTATTAATTTCTTTGGGGATCAAAAAATTGAATGGCAAATATTTCTTGACCAATCCAACATAATTGCTTACTCAGCACGAAGTCCCAGGTGAGTAAATACGTCATCGCACCTAGGCATCGATGAACTATGGGATGTGTCAGCCTTTGCATCCAAACAGCTAATTTTATTTCACATTACACCGGCTTTGGGTCACCATGATGTCGAAGCTGGTGCGAATTCATTCGTAAGATATAATTGGGTCCTGCCTTTATCACATGTCAAAAAGGAGAAGAAAAGTGAACTCTCGCGGACGGGTAATGACCGCTTTAAATTTAAAGGAACCGGACCGGGTGCCGTTTATGGACTTTGTCGATACCATCGTCAAACAGAAAATCATGGGTTCCGAAGAGATAGACGAAGCCGAATTTGCCAAAAAGATTGGAATGGATGCCATATATTTTGTCGATTACACCACACCGCTGTTCTGCAAAAGCCATTCTGGTGCTGAAGATGTGCCAAAAGCGTTCGGAATGACCGGTGAAACGGAGTTTATCGGTGAAGGGCTCATACGGACAGAAAAAGATTTAAACAAAATCGTGCTGCCTGATCCCCATGATGAACGCTTTTATGATTCGGCCAAAAGATTTATGGAAAAATATCATGACTCGGATCTCGCTATTTATGCCGGATTGCGTCCATTTGGCATGTTCAACACTATTTACTCGATGCCCATGATGGATTTTGCTGTGGCGCTTCACGAGAATCTAAAGCTGATCGATACCTTGATGGATATTTTTATTGAGTGGAATCTCGTCGTTATTGAAAAGTTGCAGCAATTTGGCCTCGACTTCATTGCAACCTATAATGATATGGCATACAAAGAAGGCCCTTTGGTGTCACCGCAGGTTTTCCGAGAGGTCTTTTTACCGAAAATGAATGTCGTCGCTGATGCCATCAAGCTGCCCTGGACCTTTCACAGTGACGGCAATCTGACGATCGTGATGGAGGATTTACTGACCCTGGGCATGAATTGCGTCAATCCCTTTGAACCGCCCTGCATGGACCTGAAAGTTGCCAAGGAAAAGTGGGGCGATCGGATTTGTCTGTGGGGCAATATCGATCTGGTTAAGACCCTGCCCTACGGGACAGTGGAGGAAGTCGAAGCCGAGGTGAAACAGCGTATCGAGGATGCCGCTGCCGGTGGGGGTTATATCTGCGCTACTGCAAACAGCGTCACCGGTTTCTGCAAAATCGAAAATGTCCTGGCCATGACAAATGCAGTTCAAAAATATGGGGTCTACCCAATAAGTGTGAGCTAGGCGCTTAGCGGCCTTTCTCTGACGACATGATGTCAGAAACTATTGAAATAGCACTATTTATCCATGAGCATGAATCAGCTGCGTCAAACCTAGCTTTTCCAGTGTGGTATCTTCCGCTTTGCCGCTGTGTGGGTCCCATCCCATGGCCTGGCGGTATTCACGGGCCAGGTTGTCGATATCCAGGGTGATGCCGGCAACAGGGCCTTCTTTCTGGGGTGGGCAGCCGGCCATGCGCTCCGGCAATTTGATATCGGAGGGTTTAATACCTTCCCGGACATTGAAACACTGCCGCAGGGTCTGGATACGCTCGCCGGCGGTCAAAACTTCGGATACTTCAAGATTCCACCCGGTCACGGCATTAAAAAAATCAACAAAGGGGAAATTGCCGAAAAACATCAGCGGCATGAGACATAAACCGGCACTGGCGCCGGCCTGCAAATAACTGGAAGCGGTGGCGCTCATCGGTCCTTTGCCGGTGTAGGTATAGCGATCAAACGCCTCGATCTTTAATTCAGAGTATGGTGCATACGCGCCGGGGCCACCGTCAATCCGCGCCATGGTGGCAGCTGTGTGGCGGCCCGGTGTCGGGTCGCACACAAACCCGGTACCGCGGCTGGGTAGAAATAGGGCATTGTGCAGCCCGGGCTCTTGACCGCCCACATGCATGGCAAATCTTTCGGCGCCGCCGCCGATTTTTTGAGCGGCGATCTTGACCCCGTCCGCCAGGATATCGCCGAACCCTTGCCGGGCAGCCATCTTATCCACCATGATGATCATGGCTTCACCATTACCCCAGGTAAGCGGAACACCGTCCAGATCGGATTCGCTAATGATGCCGTTTTCAAAGCATTCCATGGCAAAGGCCAGGGCCGTGCCTGCGGATATGGTATCCAGTCCGTTGCGGTTGCACATTTCATTTAACTTCATGATGGTCTCAAAGTCGTCACACATGCACATGGTGCCGAAGGCGCCGATGGTTTCATACTCGGGTTTATGGGTTTCACCCACGGGGTATTTGCCGGAGGTGACATTAAAAATGCCGCCGCAGGCGATCGGGCAGTTGGCACAATGGTATTTACGGGTCTGATGCTTAATAATGGCATCAGCATCGGTGAGTTTTTCGATATTAGCAAAGGCCTGTTCACCGGTCAGTCGCCAGTTTTTGATCGGGGTAGCACCACTGGCGACAAGCGAGCCGGTAACCCCGCAGGTGCCGTATTTAATAAGAACCTGAGGAAACCCCTCCATCGCCTTCATTTCTTTAATGAATGCTTTGCGGAGCCGATCCAGGGCATCTTTGTCTGCAATGGCAACCTTGCCAGTGCCGCGCACGGCGACGGCCTTAAGCCTCTTGGAACCCATCACAGCGCCCACACCGGAACGGGCCGCCGCCCGGCCCCGGTCATTGATGATCCCGCTGATCAAAGAGAGCTTTTCAGAAGCGGGTCCGATGGCGGCAATTCGGATTTTTTTGTTGCCGGCATCCGTTTTAATCGTGGTTTCCGTGTCGATGGTGTCCTGACCCCAGAGGTGGGCGGCATCCTTTAATTCGATCCGGTCATCAGCGATCATCAGGTATTGAGGCGAAGAAGCGATGCCACTCATAAAAATAGCATCCCAGCCGGCCGCTTTTAATTCGCTGCCGAAAAACCCACCGGAATTGGCATCCCCCCAGCCGCCGGTCAGGGGAGACTTGCAGACCGCCATGTAACGGCCGCCGGTGGGTGTTTTGGTCCCGGTCAGGGGTCCGGTGGTGAAGCCGAGGATGTTTTCCGAGCCTAACGGATCGATCCCCTTTTTCTGACGCTCATACAAAAGCCGGGCGCCAAGCCCATGCCCGCCGATATACTGGCGGACCAGATCCTGATCCAGGGTCTCAGTTTTTATTTCGCCTTTCGTTAAATCAACAAATGCAATCTTGCCTGCGTATCCGCCAACCATGAATTACCTCCTATGATATGTTTTCAATGCTTCCACCCCACGCTGGATGCGGGCGATACCATCCTTTAACTGCTCTATACTTGCGGCAAACGACAGGCGCACATGTCCTTCTCCCGCTTTGCCGAATATACTCCCCGGCACAACGGCCACCTTATGTTCCTTGACGAGATATTCAGCAAACTCCCACGACGAGAGCCCAAAAGAGGAAATATTCGGAAAAGCGTAAAAGGTCGATTCCGGTTTAAGGCATTTTATGCCGTCGATGGCATTTAGACCCTCATGGACGATACGTCGTCTTTTATCGTATATTCTCACCATTTCCCGGACACAGTTCCGGGGTGCCTCGATGGCGGCCAGCGCAGCCCGCTGCGCCACCGCAGTCACACCGGAAACCATATGCTCCATTAGCTTTTCCATCTCATCGATAATGGTCGGCGGCGCGACGGTATACCCGACACGCCAACCCGTCATGGCGTAAGACTTGGAAAGGGTGAAAGCCGATATGGTCCGCCGGGCCATCCCGTCAAATGATCCGATGCTGACATGCTGATTCCCATCGAAAAGTATATGTTCGTAAGGTTCATCCGAGAGAACAATAAGGTCATGTTCCATCGCCAATTGGGCAATGGCCCGCAGGATGTCGGCCTCAAAGATAGCGCCCGTGGGATTGGAGGGGGTGTTGATGATCATCAACTTGGTTTTATGGGTGATGGCGGCCTTGATATCGTCCGGATCTACTTTGAAGCGGTTAGATTCATGGGCACGCACCGGTACGGGTACCCCGCCAAAAAGGCGAATCTGGGAGTAGTAATCGTATCCGGGATCGATCACAATCACTTCATCGCCCTTGTTCAGAAGATGCAGACAGGTATTAAAGATCACCTGCATGGCACCGACGGCCACATATATGTCGGTCGCGGGGTCGGCCATGATGTTGTTTTCCCGTTTGAGCTTCTCGGCAATAACCCGCCTTAAATCTTCAAAACCTTTCGCCGGCGGATAGCGGGTAAACCCGTCGTCCAGGGCTTGTTTGGCAGCATCTCTGATAAATTCAGGCGTATCAAAATCGGGTTGACCGATCCCGAGATTTACCACATCCGGAATCTCGTCGGCCAGGGCGAACATGATGCGGATCCCCGACCACTCGACCTCATGGGTGCGATTGGCCAGGTGTTTATCGATCTTCATTCGCGGTCCTCAGGCCGATGTAACTTCGTGAAAGAATTAATTTTGAACGTATTCGATATCAAAAATTTCACTCTCGTATCAGGGGGAACATCACGCCACAATTGATGACAATATTGAGTTAAAGCTTTTCCCAAGCGCCTCCCGGCGACGCCTTATCCAGGACAGATATTTTTCAGCGCTGGCCGGTCTCAACCCGCACGCCGGCAAAATCTCCTCTACCGAGGCAATGGTGCGTTTGCCTTCTTCAATATCCAGGGAATGCCGGGCAACACCGGCCAACCCTCGTCCCGGCGGTACGATGGAGGTGACCACGTTGGCGCCGGCTTCCAATCGTTGCGGCAGTATGTACTGGCATAAATAAAGCCATACACTAAAGTTTCGTTGCCGAAGGCGAAACAAACTTTCTTTTTCATCCGTGTTCATCCGTGCCCATCTGTGTCCTAATTTTCCTTTCTTTTGAAACCTGAAGTGTCCAATTATTCTGTAAATATGGGATAATTCCATATTTACGATTGCTTAATTCAATCAACTAATCAACCAATCAACGATATCTGTTCTATATTGATGCCTTTTCCTTAAAGCGCTGCACGCAGTTGATGTCAATATCAAGCAAACGGGCAATATTGAATTTGGCCTCCATACACTTCGGGGATCCGGCATGGGGATGAAGCAGTCCCAGGTTCAAATCCTCGCGCACCTCTTTCATGATGATCGGATCCGTCAGATCCGGCACGCTCACGCCAAGCCGGTCGGCCACATAATGTTTGGCTTCACCGATCTTCATTCCCCGGGCAATTTGCAAGCGGGCCACCAGATCTCCGGCAGTCCGCATTCCGCCCATTCCCGAGGCAATCGCGTGGGTGATAGCCATACCAAATGGATCACCGACGCCCACCTACAACCCGTCCAGGCGACATATTTCGACCATCGCTTTGGATGCTCGTGAGGCAACATCCAGCGGCGGATGATCGTGTACGGTCATGGCACCGACACCCATACCCATGTTCACATGCACCGGAATATCGGCGGCCTCGCAGCAGGCTTTCATAAACGTGATCGCCCGGGATAGGTTCCAGGGAGTCGATTCGTTGGTGTTGGTGTTGCACACCGGCCCAAAAATGGTCACCCCGGCTTTTTGCGCCATTTTAACCTGTTCGTGGGGATACATCCCGGCCAGGCGCTCATCGTCGTAGAACAGATCGCCATGCATCCCCAATACGAATTCTCCGGCCATGCCCAATTCAATACAAATTTCGGGATATTTTTCTTTGAGAATTTCCGTCGCTTTCAGACCGGCCAGATAATCAGCATCCCCGGCAGCACCGACGGTATCCAGGATAATGGCATCGGCGCCGGACGCATACATGGCATCGGAAACATAGACGATATCTTTGACGGCAGCCTCAACCGCCGCTTCATAGGCGCTTTGGGCTTCTTCGATTTTGCCTTGCGGCAGTAACTCCGAGGGGTTGGGGAAGGGACCGTCGGGTTGGCTGTAGAGGCCCAAATTGGGCATGGCACCATAAAACACCGGGGCTGTTGTCACTCCCAGGATCTGCTCTAAAAGCGGTTGTTCATAGGTTACCACCGGCTTAATCGGCTTAAAACTATAGTCGGTAGCGCCCATTTCCAGGGTGTCGGCGCCCATAAGTTTTTCATAGATTTGAAGCGTCTGGAGCCGATCCACATTGACCTGCGCGCGCTTCATTTTAATCGGTGTGCCATCGTAAGAGAGAACGACTTCATATCCCGGCTCCACCCCGATAAAACGGTGCGGCGAGCTGAAAATATCAAAAAGATGCTGCAATTCCTCCTTGGAAAGCGCCGGGATGTTGCCGCGCTCGGCGGCCTCCCGGGTGCCTTCCTCCAAATCCCGCCTAACCTCGTCTGCACTTAATTCTACGGCAGAGCCGTCGCCAAAGCGCGTCCATATTTTCTCCATTTATTCCTCCTTTTAAAGGCGTTGCATGCGAACCCACAATTACCAGTCCCCAAATAAATTATCAATGATAATTACCCGGCCTATCCCAATCCGGAAAACCGGAATTGACGATTGAATATTTAATAATTATGGTTCTTAACAGATTTGATTGCCAACTCCATGGCGGACAGCTGATAACTGGTTAGGAACGGCATTTCTCCATGGTTAAGTGTTGCGTTTATGTATGTCCAAACTAAACCGAGAACTTGTGACGGATACGATAAATGAACTTTTCAAATACTTACGTATGTTTAGATGAAGTCTTCTACGAGAAAACTCGACCTACACCGGTTCAGGCGCCCCAGCTCTTATTGTGGAATCCAAGCTTGGCTGAACAGCTCATGATTTCAAATGAATTGAAACAGGACCCGGTTGCCTTGGCCCAAGCTTTTTCAGGCAATCACATTATGCCCGGATCAGAACCCATTGCGACTGCCTATGCCGGTCACCAGTTTGGCCACTTTGTCCCCCAACTCGGAGACGGAAGAGCACATCTTCTCGGAGAGGTGCTCGATCAATCTGGTCAAAGATTAGACATTCAACTCAAAGGTTCCGGTCCCACCATATATTCCAGAGGCGGGGATGGTCGTTGTGCTGTCGGCCCGGCCGTTCGAGAGTTCATAATGAGCGAGGCCATGAACGCTTTAGGTGTTCCAACATCGCGCTGTTTGGCAGTTGTTACTACGGGAGAACCGGTTTTTCGTGAGTCTATATTACCGGGAGCTATCGTAACCCGGGTTGCTTCAAGTCATTTGCGTATTGGAACTTTTCAGTTCATCGCAGCCCGGGATGATCATCAAGCCCTCAAGGCTCTCTGCGACTACACGATTGAACGCCATTATCCGGAGTTAAAGCAAGACGGTCCGAACCAATACATCGGGCTTATGGATAAGGTCATCGCAAGACAGATTCAACTAATCGCTGAATGGATGAGGGTCGGCTTTATTCACGGCGTCATGAATACGGATAACACATCCCTTTCTGGAGAAACCATCGATTATGGCCCCTGTGCCATGATGGGGAAATATGATCCACGGACCGTTTATAGTTCGATTGATACGATGGGACGTTATGCTTTTGGCAATCAGCCTGAAATTGCACAGTGGAACATAACACGATTAGCTGAATGTCTGTTGCCACTCATCAATGCTGACACGAACAAAGCAATCGATCAGGTTGGACCTATTATTGCAGAGTTTCCCGATCGATTTAAGCAAGCATATATGGAAATGATAGGAAAAAAGCTAGGACTGACATCTTTTCAACAAAAGGACCAGAAACTGATATTTTCTATTTTGAACCGACTCAAGGAGAGGAGCATGGACTACACGGTCACTTTCGATCGCCTGACCAAGTCTTTGATGTCTGAAGAGCTAGCTTCTGAGGTAAAGAATGAACTTGAGGAATGCTTTGACCTTTGGCAAAAACGATTAAGCGAACAATGCGCAAGCCCTCGAGAGGTTCAAGAATTGATGAGACAACACAATCCTGTAGTAATTCCAAGGAACCATCATGTCGAAGCGGTAATTCAAGCGTGTGAGCAAACTGGTAAGGCTACGCTGGCCGAAAATTTTCTTCAAGTTCTTCGCTCTCCTTATGAAGAACTGCCAGAAACATCCCTGTATCAAGACCCGCCGGACGACGGTGATGAGGATTATCAAACTTTCTGCGGAACTTGAAAATGCTTTGGGCCCACTTCGACTCACTGAAAATAGACTCCGCTAATCAATTCATAAGCCGCCGGCATCGATCAGACATGCACCCATCAAGCATGCCTTCGCGGTAACAGTAGAACCTTTTAAATTCTCACGGGCATAGCCGGTGGCTTATGAATTGAGTCATTTTTCGGGTTGAAACCAGGGTAACATGGGAACAGCGCTGATATACTCGACAAAGATGAACACGACGACAATTACGCCGACGATAATCAGAACAAATGTAGCATCAACTCCGCCAGCCGGCAGGTCATTGATTTTTTTAGAAATAAGCTCGATTTCACTATCCGTCAGGCTGTCGATGCGGATTTGGGCTTCCTGCAAGTCAATCCCACGGGCAATCAGTGCCTGCTGGATATCCTTGCGGGACATCATTTGTTGAAGATAGCTGCGAGTTTCCTGATTGCGATCAGATATCAACAATTTCTCTGTCCCAACCATGGCAGCCGCAGCGGGTTGATTTAAGGTGGACACTAACAGTAATAAAAAAATCGCTAAAACACTGATCGGCTTGGCCGTTTTCTGAAAGGTGTGCATTTATAATCCCCGGCTTTTAGTGAGTCGATTGAATTTCCTGTAACGTCTTTTTAGACACCGAAACCATTGGGCCTCCGAGCGAAACAGCCTTTTGGGCTGCCGCCAGGGCTTCCCGCTTACGTCCCTGCTCTATTAGAACTTGGGCCAGATTGTTATATGCCGATGCGACTAGCGGATATTGCTCGGTAGCTTCGCGAAACGCATTTTCTGCTCCCGGTAGATCCGCCAGGGCATAATAGCTGTTGCCCAGTCCCATCAGACCGGGAAGACTTCCAGGCCATCGGGTCAACGCGGTTTGATATCCGCTAACAGCGGCCTGGAATTGTCGCGACTTTTCCAGCCCGAGTACGGCCGTCAGATATTTAGTTTCTTCAGCAGCCACAGGAATCTGCGTTGGTTCGAGGACCAGCAGTCCCCAATAGTTGCTGTGGACCCAGGATTTCTCGAATGTATAGTATGACATTACTTTGCGTTGGGTCACACCCGAACGCAGGATAACATTTTTTTCAGTGAAGTTATAACCGATGACTATGGCATAGTGCCAGACCGGCCGCCAGGAAAATCCGAGATTTTGTAAAATGATTACCGGGTGGCCGGCAGCTATTTCCGGGAATATCGCTTCGGGACCGGTGATTTCATATGCGATTTTGCCATGACGTCGGGTAGCGCCAACCATGTCCATTTGCAAGCTGCCCTTGAGTGCGGGTGTAAAAACCTGGCTTTTCAGCTCTTCGGGAGTGATCGACAGGCCCTGATAGGTCAAAGCCATTGCCAGGCTGGAGGGTCCGCATTGGTAAGCTGTCTGGGGGTAAAAAGGAACGCCAACAAGTTCATAGCCGCCAGGCCCAATTGCCGGCCGAGGCGGCATCTGAGTCCGTTGCAAAGCGGAACATCCGCAAAGCGCCGCAACAATGAAACCCAACAAAAGCGAGAGGCAGCGCAAGGACTTATCAATTCGGCAGAGTTTCATGGTATCTCTACGACCGATTACTAAAAATGAAATCGTTCTACAATCAAAGTCAATCCAGACTCGCCATCACCTGCAATGAATCCGGTAATTGATTCGCAGATTCCGCCAGGAACAGGATCAACCGTTCGACCCTAAATAATAAACAGAATAAAATCAAGTTTATTTCAAGCTTAGTCGCTGTTAATGCAACAGCGGTCCAGAATCAACCCAAACTCCCAACCTCTTGAACAACCGATCTTTCAGTATCTCGCAAGGCTCTGTTCCACTAGTTGAATTTGGGAATTCAATTTAAAGATGGCAGAATTTATCCGGCTTGATTTTACAATAATTTTATTATGGTGTATGAATTATCATATCTAGGGTCTATCAAATTATCAGATCAAAAGCCGACGATGTTGCCAATGTGGGAAAGGGAACGATATCTGGTTAAAATAATTAACATCATAGGACGAGTGGGTTTGTTGGGCATTTTTTTTGTAACTGTTGTCGGCATAGCCATGAGTCACATAAATAAAGGTAATTCGGGATTTGGTCGCTCATTCGGTGGACCTGAAATAATGGTGATTGTGATTATCGCCATACCGTCAATTGGACTGATCATTTTGGCCCGCTGGCTGGAATATAGGCGCAAAAAAATGATTATTGAAGCCACTATCCGCAGATAAATTTATAGATCTATAACCCCCCAACATGTACAAATAGAAAAATTAATAACTCAATTCATAAGCCACCCCGATCTATCGGGATGAGAATTTAAAAGGTTCTACCGATACCGCGTGGGCATGCTTGATGGGTGCGTGTCTGATCGATGCCGGCGGCTTATGAATTGATATAAAAAAGAATTTTTGCTTGTTTATTACGGTAAATTGGTATACGCCAGCCTAACAACCAGCATCAAATCCGACTGAAGCGAACAAGATATTGCCAATGATGAATTGGTCAAGTAGTCATCAAAACCGACAAATCCGGTAAAACAGAGATCAAAAAATTCTTTTTAAAATCAGCGGCCACCAGCAGAGATGGCTCCGGCCCTTTCCAGGGGCCATCCTCATACCCCCAGCTCTGCTGGTGGTCGCTGATTAAGGAGGCAGAAAATGGGCAAAATCCAAACCAGAATTGGTAACGGCATCAGAACTGAAATGACCGCAGCCGAGGTTAAGAAAGACCTGGCGGCCGGGACTGAGGATGCTGCCGACCGGGCTAAAATTCCTCCCCTTAGCGACGATGAATTACGCTATTTATTCGAAATTCATAAATGTCCGGATAGAGTTGTTGGGGTCGAAAGAGGAAAAGAGGTTTGCCTGACTTACGACAGCTGTACCACCAAGATCAAGCGGGCCCACGTGTCAATCAGCAAGATTCAATCACTGCAGGTCTTTGAAAGAGCATTGGGAGCCGATACGCTGGAGCTCGCGCATATAGACTACAGTTATAAAGCGGTAAAACCCATCGTGGTATTTGAGAAACCGATCATGGAACAGGCCCTATTGCTAACCATACCGGCCCTTTTTTATGGTGCGATGCCGAATCTGGCATTGTACAGCCAGCCTGACGGCCCCTGTCCGAATCCAATGGACCTGTTACCCCAGGGCAAGATTGCCGAAGGCAAGGCCTCTTTTGAAGAAGCAGTTGAGTATGCCGTAAAAGATATGGTCTATGTGGGCAGTGAAATGTATGAAACCGGCGCAGACGGCATTAATTTTGACACCACCGGTGCTGCCGGGGATGCGGAGTTCCTGGCAGCGCTCAAAGCCGCGGAGATTCTCAGAAAGAAGTATCCTGAGATAGGCATTGAAATGGGCATGGCTTCGGAATTCATCTTAGGGCTGCATGGTGAGTTGGAATACGATGGGGTTCGGTTGGCGGGACTCTATCCCCATGACCAGGTCAGACTGGCGCAAAAGGCAGGGGTTAATATTTTCGGGCCGGCCATCAATATCGTCACGAACAAATCCACGCCCTTTAACCTGGCCCGGTCTGTGACTTACACAAAGGCCTGTTCTGAAGCCGCTGAAATACCCGTACATGCCAACCTTGGTATGGGTGTCGGCGGAGTGCCTATCGTAATTTCTCCGCCCGTGGATGCTCTGACCAGGGCCTCAAAAGCGCATGTGGAAATTTGCAGATTGGACGGTTTGTAGGTGGGTGTCGGTGATCCTTACGGAATGCATGCGGCACATGCACTCGTTTCGGGGATGGGCGGAATACGCACTGCCGGAGATCTGGTAGCGCGTTTGCAGCTGAACCGATCGATGAAAATTGACGCAGCTAAAAAATATGTGGCGGATAAACTCGGGGCTTCAGTGGCTGACATTGTAGATGAGGTTGCTATGCGAGAAATCAGGGAAGACATGGACATCGGAACCCTCAATGAGAGCCCCGGCGTGGCCAAAGGCATCGACGCCAAATTTCGGATTGCCAGAATACTGGATCTCGAAATAAACAGTGTGAACCTGTTTAAACACAGAATAGAGGCCGGATTTTAAAAGACCGCCGTCAAATGAAATGCGAAAAAGATTGGTGGGGTGAGTTAACTCACCCCACCGCTCAAGTCTATTATTCAGTTTGGGATTAAATAAGGAACCTCGATGCATCATCGAAGAATATTCGCTGCCGGCAACTCCTATGCGCGCGGTGAATCAATCGGCAAGAGATGGCGCAATAGCATTATAACAATATTGCAATCAAACGAAAACGCGGCGTTATCTAAAGACGGTATGACATTGCATGACTGGTTGCCCCACGCCAGAGGATTACTTCCGTTTATTCAGGAATATGCCCCGAATACCATGGAAGAAATGAAAGGAATGGCTGCAGGCTCCGATATAACCTTGGATAACATTCTTCTATTCCAAAACCCTGGCCAGCATGATTTTTCATCCAAAATCCGGCTGTATGGAGATTGCCTTTGGCAACGGCTGCGAAATGCCTTACCAGACCTATTCATTTTGAAAATTGGATTTCAGAATGAAAGCGAAAAAATATAGGAGAAGAAATGAAACGGGTCGGAAGACAGAAGGGACAGCCCCTCATTGGACTGCTAAAAGGCGTCTATTATCACAACGAAACCCTATTTTGAGACACCTCATTGCCGTATTTTTTAAGAAGATCTTGGATAGCCTCTTCCAAAAGGTCATTTTGTCTTTTATCCAGCTCAGCTGCTAAAATTTTAAGATTTTTAATCAGCTTGGCATCAAAAATGTTATTGTAAGGTACTCGCCGTTTTTTTTCCATTTTTAGCTTCAAAGAAAAATGTACTCCCGCCCCCAAAGGAAATGAACCTGACCGAATTTTTTTGGGCAAATGTAATTAAGTTGGATTATTGAGTATGGTCAGGTAATCATTAGGCCATTGCAAGATATATGCCAAGATTCGAATCGAGGATTATTAGATGTGAAATCAGCATGATAAGTTACAGCTTTTGCTGGAGTTAAAATGACGTATTATGAAAAAACATATACAAAATAGTGAGAAAATCTTCACAAATTAGTCCTGAGTGAGTAAATACGTCATTGTATTTACGAATCGATGGACTAAAGCGCTCTAATCATTGGCCGCACCCTTCCCGTACCGACACTCTCAAGTATAAGGGCCAATAAAACGATGGTTCCCCCGATTATGGTCAGCATACTTGGAACTTCATGAATCCCGAAGACGGGGAGGTAGACCCAAAGAACGCCCCCGATAACTTCCACCATTGACAGCAGGGTCAGCTCAGCTGCCGGCAAAAATTTAGCACCGGTGGCAAACAAGATTAAGCCGATAGCGACAATTAGACCATGCAACATGCTCAGGTAAACATTGCGAAGCGGCATTACCACCGTGCTGTCTTGTGAAAAAAGTATCAATATCGTGCAGAACACACAAATGATGCCGCCAAGTGCGATGGTCGTAAATTGCGGTGTTTCCTTGCGCCATCGGAGGCTTACCGAAAAGACGGCGAAGCCTGTCGCTGAAATAAATGCAATGACGTTTCCAAGAAAATTGCCTTTCTCCAATCCCTCCACAACCATGATGAGAATTCCTGCCGACGCAATAACCATTGCCGCCCAGGTGAGCTGCCGCACCTTCTCGTTTAGAAATACAATGCCCAGGAAGGCAGCCACAAAGGGTGCCGCAGCCAGCATGAATAGGCAATTCGCAACGGTTGTCAGTGTAATCGACCATATGAATCCGATAAAGGCAGCCACAAGTCCGCAGGCCCCAAGCAGTCCGGATGTTCCGGAATTTCTAAAACTTGTTATAACGGTTTTGCCTTCTTTGACCATGAGATAAATTAATAGAACTACCGCGATCGTCAGACCTCGGTAGAATAAATATTGCCAACGATAATTTCGGGCCTCTACCATGTACCGGACGATCAGAGCGCCAAATGACCAAAGCGTTCCGGCAAAACACACCAGAAAAAACCCTTTCAGATGATCCAGATCAGTATTTTTTAGCATGTTGCTGCTAAACCTCGTAATTAGGGTGATGCAAAGTGACTCTCAAATAGTCTCAAAGGACATAAATACAGTCAAATATCTAATTTCCGATTCATGTTCAACTAAATTAATTCAGCAGAATGGCGGTCACCCATTTTGCATCTTCGGAGGTTGATGAAGCGTGTCGACGACCAACGCTTTTCTTTGGCCGGATCTAACCCTAATAATCTGGTTCAGGTACCTTGACTTTAATTGGAAGCAACTTACCTTAAACAGATTCAGAGAGGCTGATTCATCTAAAATGGCCTCTTGGAAGACATAAGTTTTGGCGAAGTCAAACCTGTAGTACCGATAAATTTGAATTACGTTAAAATGAGGTCACAATGAGCATCAAAAAACAATATCTAAAAACCAAACCGGTGTGCAAAGTCACTTTTCGGATCTCTGAAAAAAAAGGAAATTCGGCTGGAACCGCGCATGTGGTCGGAGAATTTAACAACTGGGACTTTTTCTCGACGCCAATGAAAAAATTAAAGAAAGGCGCATTTACGGCAACCTTAGACCTGGAAAAAGGGCGTGAATATCAATTTCGCTATCTGCTGGACAGTAAGATCTGGGAAAATGATGCCCATGCAGACAGATCTGTGCCGACGCCATTTGGGGATAGCATAAATTCAGTTATTGCCCTTTAATTGGGAGTATATTTAGTGTTGGAGCGTCATTTTTGCTCTAAACTGCGCTATCCTAGCTTTTTGGCAATAAAGTATGTCCCTAAGTATTTAATTTGCAATCTTCAATTCCGGTTCATCCAAGTTAGTTAATCACGACTACAAGGTGTTGTGGAAAGGTTTTGTCCCGCTAATTCGCGGCTGCCGCCAACCGGTAATGATTGTCCCCGGCGACTATATCGGGTTGCCCGGTTAGTTTTGCGTGGATGATCCGACCCATGAAAATTTGTTTGCCGTCGGCGGTGGTCGGAATCTGGTCTTCGGTCTCCAGCTCTACAACCCGGGAACTGGTGCCGGCAGCCCAAGCCAGGTCTCTCACCATGCGGGCCAGCTCCGCCCGCGCAAAGGCGTCGGCTTCGTTGAATTTTTGAAAATGCCTGGCACCTGCCAGCCCCTCAATCAAAAATCCGCCTTCCTGATTGGGAATAATGCGCAAGTGGCGTTTCACCACCACATTGCTGGTGATGGCACCAATGGCGTTGGCTACATCCGCATCCTGTGGCAATATCGCCTTGGCGCCCAGGGCTTCGGCGGCCCGTGGCAGAAAAAAGTGGATGGGTGCGCCGATGCCGACCACCGGGCGCTTCAGATCGATGCGGACGGCATACTGATCGTTGCCGCCCGCAAGCAGATTTTTAACCAGGGTCCGGCATACGGTGCAGGTGTGCAGGGCTTCGGGATCGGTCTCCTCATCCAGTTGGCGCTTCAACAGCTCCAGGGTCAGACGTTCAACACCCATGCCCAGGAGATAATCGATCATTTTGGCAATGTCCATTTTTGTCAAGCGGGAGAACATCCGGCAGTAGCTTTCGGCAGATTCTTTGCTCCACCGATTGAACCGATCCGCCACATGTAATAGGTCAGTCAGCGTCAACCCGCAGCGCTGAATGATGAAATTATCTTCCAGGCGTTCGAGTTTAAGGCTCTTTTCGAACAGCACCCCGGTTCGTTTGATAAGCTCGTCGATGGAAAACGGCCGGGTTTTCAAGAGGGCCAGGGTTCTTTCTTCCTGGGGTGTCAAGGCCAGGCTGTCCGCTGAACCGGTCAGGGCCAGAATCTGCATGTCCCTGGTGGTTACAGTATGCCGATCCAGGTGCATATCGAGAAATTTCAAGGCCCTGTCCGCCCCCGGGTATGCCGCACCCAACCAGGCGATCGGCGCCACCCGTCGAGGTCCGATGTAAAAGCGCCCCTTATCCCATTGGATCAGGCTGTCTCCGCCCAGACCTGCGGTGCGGATTTCTAAGGCCTTTACGTGGGTCTTTTGGCCGCCTATTTTGGATCCGGTCGCACACACGCTCACCATTCCGTCTTCCAGAGCCGCGGTATCCGTGGTCGTGCCGCCCATATCTACAACCAGCGCGCTGTTCAATCCTGTCAGATGTCGCGCCCCGGCCACACTGGCCGCCGGCCCCGATAATATGGTCTCCACCGGTCGTTCCTTGGCCATTTCAGCACTCATCAGAGTCCCGTCACCTTTCACCACCACAATGGGAGCGAAAATACCGAGTTTTTCGAGCACCTTCTCCAAATCCAGCAGCAGCTTGGCCAGCTTAGGGATGATGCGGGCATTCAACATGGCGGTGTGTGCGCGGGTTTTGAAGTTCAGAATATCAGACAGCTCGTGACCACAGGTGACGAACAACCCGGTCTCTTCGCGAATAACCCGCTTGATCTTCAACTCATGGGCAGGATTGATGGCGCCGGCGTATCCGGACACGGCAAAGGCCTTGACCTCGTCTTTTGCGACCATCCGTCGCACGATCCCTCTGACCTCCCTTTCATCCACCGGACTGATTTCTTTGCCCGTAATCTCCAGCTGTCCCGAAATAACCGCTTTGGGTTCGTATGGGATGTCTTCGGGCTCGAAACGTCCATAGGGCGGCATGATAACCATACCGACCTTCTGGCCTTCGCCCTCTACAATGGCGTTGGTTGCCAGGGTGGTCGACAAAGACACCATCTCCACCTCGCCCAACTTTTCCTGATCCAATCCCGCCATGGCTTCACCGATGCCTAAGGTGAAATCCCATTTTGTGGTCAGCGCCTTGCTTTTGCAAATGGTATTGCCTTTGCTGATATCATAGATCACCGTGTCGGTGTAGGTTCCGCCGGCGTCGATCCCCAAGCCGATTTTCAGATTAGCGCCCTCTTTTACAGGATCGTCGTCTTCCAGAATCATGATTTTTGGTTCGTCCGCTCGGCCCGATCCGGCAGCCCAGATTGGATTGGCTGACAGTGTCGACTGGAGGGCGTCAAACTCAATCACGTGGTTTGGTGCAACTACCAACACTTCATCGGTCGTCTCGCTTGCGGTCAAAAGCTTTTCGATCAGGATCCGGTGGCCGGCAATTTTTTCGTATTTCCAGTTGTATTCCGCCGCCATTTCTCGGGCGTACGCTTCATATTTGGGTGAAGGTTTCGCCCCGGTTTCAATGAAGGCGGCCCTCTGATAATTCTTTTGCCAGGTGCTCAAAAATTGGAAAGTCTCTTTGGCGGCCTTCTCGCCATATTTATCCACCAGTTCACCAAAATTTAGCTTCTCGTCTCCGTAATAGGCCGACAGTTTGCGCTGGGAGAGGGGTTCGGTCTTTTCCTCATACCAACCGGCCGAAATGTAATATGTGCCCGGATATTTTTTGAACTCATCCCTGTAAGCCGCATCGCCACCCAGAAAGAGTGCGATGCAGTCATGGACCTTCGGTATCGCCAAGGGAATGTTCCGGGCCTGAATGCCCACGGTTCCCCGGCCGCAGACGCCGTATCCGACCACGATGCGTTCACACCGACCCGCGGCGGAAAGCTCGTCGATGGCGGCCTGAAGTTTTTCCCGAAGCAGATCGGGACGATCGTGCAGACCGCCTTCCAAAAATTTCACGCCTATCTCCAGCCCTAGCTTTTCGGCGGCATTTTTAATATCGAGCGCCAACACAGCGCACGCGATTACGTACGGTTTTTTATTTATCAACGTTTCTCTCCTGTATAAATTGAATATTTTCGTGATATCTTACTTTTTTAGCGATTTTCCAACATTCCAACATTTGCCGACAGCGGGTCCCAGACGCCAGTACTTTACGCTGGCCATATCGAACAGAAGCGGTCTCAGCTTGGCAACATCGATTTTTCCCCCGGTCAGCACGTCATCTTCAGCATAGGTCTGAATCAGTTCTCCGATAAAGATGTCGTGGGTTGTAAAATCCAGTACATCATGGAGTTTAAGTTCCATATTTACGGGGCACTGGTGAATCATCGGCGCAGTTTCCAGTTCGCCGTAGAACACATCGAACAGGGTCGCCTTGTCGGTTTTCTTGCCCGTCATAATTCCGCAGTAATCCGTTTCAACCATAAGATCCTCTGACGGCATGCAGATGCTGAAGGTTCGATTTTCAAGAATTCCAGCATTGGAATGATGGACCTTGCCAAGGCTAAGGGAAAGATACTGGGGTGTGCCATGGTTCAGAATACCCACGTGAGCAATGGTCAGAAAATTCGGTTTACCGTTGACGGTTGCGCCCACCAATGTCGTGGGCATCGGATAAAGTGCATTTACAGGGCCGATTGGATTCATGCTGCACCCCCCCCCTTCAAGTTATGAGTTAGATTTGCCCTAATTGATTAATAATAGCATAAATTGGGTCATTCATACGCAAATATTCACTCTATTGCAAGCCTGCAATTGCACAGGTTGTGTCACGGCCAAATCCGCTCATTCGTTCGATATTATTATCTATTTATTGGCCCAACTCAGATATCGTTGATTGGTTGATTAGTTGATTGGTTAAGTGGTTGTAAATATGGATCTATCCCATATTTGCAATATAATTGGACACATCATGTTTTAACAATCGTAACTTTCTAAAATTATGACTATAATTTACCTAATCAACCATTCAACCAGTAAACTATTCAACGAGGTAAGACCAAGCAAACCCAATATTCCATCATTCCTGTATTCCATTATGCTCCGCCTCCGGCGGATGAGCGAAGCGAACTAGGTTC
>JBAVYC010000489.1:0-3983 GCA_049698595.1 Desulfobacterales bacterium
AAGTCGGCAGAGAATAACAATGGTCACCACAAATAAAAGCCCTAGCACAATGGCCGGAATGATGCCGGCAAGGAACAGCTTAACGATGGATTGCTCGGTCTGCAATCCGATAATAATGAGAACCACACTGGGCGGCATCACCGTGCCCAGGGTGCCGCCGGTAACCACGGTACCACTGCTCAGCCGGGTGTCATAATGGTACTTTTCCATCTGCGGCAACGCTACCGCACCCATGGTCGCCGCCGTAGCCGTGTTCGATCCGCAGATCGCTGCAAACAACTCATCGGCACCGATGGTGGCAATCGCCAGCCCCCCGCGCCAATGTCCCATCCACTTATAGGCGGCATCATACAACCGTTCAGCGATCCCGGCGTTAAAGGCCAGATATCCCATAAAGATAAATAGAGGTATGACGGTAAGGCCATATTTTGAAAATGTGGACCACAGGTCGGCTGCAATCATGTTCAAGGCTGCATGAAAAGAAACGACATAGGCAAATCCGAAAAATCCCACCACCGCCATGGCAAAACTCACGGGCATTCCCAATACAAACATCACAGCGAGTAAAACGATGATGCCGATGATCGCAACGATTGCCAAATCCAATTACGATACCTCATTTTTGGTAAAAAACAATTTTAATAAATCAACCAGCAGAACCAAAGCGAGCAAAAAGCAACCGAAGGCCACACCGTAGGTGAAGGGATAGTAAACGATTCTTAAGGTTTCCGTGACTTCACCGGTTTTCCAGAGGGTGGTTGCCAGGCGGGAAATTTGCCAGCCGAGAACAGCAAAAAAGATCATGCAGATTAAATAATTAACCCCATTAAAAACGGTTCGGATCCTTGGGGAAAGTCCATTAACGAGGATGTCTACCGATATATGGGCCTTTTTCAGCTGGGTATGGCCGAGAACCAACGCGGTGGCCACGGCCCCAAAAAAACCCATGAGTTCAAATGTGCCCTTGATCGGCATCCAGACAATGCGCAAAAAGATATTGGCACAGGTTATCAGAATCATGGCAACCATAAACGCACCCGCAATCAACACAACCGTCCGATTCAAAATCCGGCTGATTTTCTCCAAAACTCGCATAGGTGAAGCCCTTACCGCGTGGTGTAGATCGTCCTCAATCAAACATGACCATTAAAAAGGGTGGCTTAGTGATTAATTAAACAATCATAGAAAGACGAACTGTGGATTCTGAAAAATCCACAGTTCTTCCTTAAGTACCACCAGTTCCAGTGGTCCACTATTTTTTAATAAATACTTTGATATCGTTGACAATGGCATCAGCCGGAAACCCTTTGCTCTTGGCATCGGCAGCCCATTTCTCGGTCAGCGGCAACAGCTTTGCGTCCCATCTGGCCTTTTCTGCCGCCGATAGCGTAATAACTTCGACATTCTGCTCGGTTTTGGCCCATTCCATGGCAGCTTTGACATGGTTGTCCATGTAGGTGCCGGTCCATTCCGATTGCTCGACTCTCAAATCATCCATCACCTTTTGCACATCTTTGGGCAATTTATTCCAGCTGTCCATGTTCATGACCACCGCAAAGGGATAAATAACCGTGTCGGTGATGGTCACATATTTGCAGGTTTCGGCAAACTTGAAATCCTTCATCGCCTCCAGCGAGGAAAAAAGCCCTTTGACCACTCCTTTTTGCAAGGCTTCAACCGTCGCCGGCATCGGCATGCCGACCGGATTGGCCCCCCAGGCGGCGAGAATTTGGGCGGCTCCCCCGGATGCCCTTAAGTCCAATCCTTTAAGATCTTCCAACGTCCTGACGGGAACCTTGGACATAATGTTTGTCGGTGCTGTCGTAAACATGGCCAGGACTTTTACCTTGGCGAATGCTTCCGGCTGATACTTTTCCCACAAATCCCACAACACAAGACTCCCCTCGCGTGCATTGGGTATTCCAAGGGGCAGACTGGTCGCATTGGTGACGATAAAGCGGCCCGGTTGATATGCCATACACAAGTTGCCGATATCGGCCTGGCCGGCGATCACACCATCCATCATGTTTTTGGCCCCGAGCAACGTTCCTCCCGGATAGGTGTTCACAACCACTTGCCCATTGGTTCGCTGCTCTACCTCTTTTTTCCAGCGCTCCATCTGAACACATGGAAAGGTGGGGGCCGGCGGGAAATTGGCATAGCTTAGTTTAATCGGCCCGGCTGCGGCGGAAGCCGGGATAAGCGCTGTAAAAAGTGCGGCTATCACAAAAATCCCCAAAATAATAAATCCAGTACCTCGTTTCATTCTTCGATCCTCCTTTTTATTGGGTTAAGTAAGGGTTCACAGGTTCAGTGTTCACCGTTCAGGGTTACCGTTCTTGCGTTGATCTTGCTCCTACCCTGTCAAGTTATTCTCACGCGGTTTCCCTCCTGCCGTGACTCGGAAAAACCGCAACAGGTCAGAGCTCAAGATTTATTGGGTCAAATTCGAAATAAGCCTTGAACCTTGAACCTCTGAATCCATGAGCGAGTGTTTCAGATTTATCTCTATTCCTCGATGATACAGGCGTCGGCATCCTTATTTCCAAGCTCCTGCCCGCAGGGATCCAGTCCTTTTTTCTCCCTGATGGCCGCCAACACCTTTTCCGGAGTCACCGGCAAATCTTTGATACGCACGCCAACGGCATCGTAAACCGCATTGGCCACGGCCGGCGCCGTCGGCACGCAGCCGGGCTCTCCGATCCCTTTGGCGCCATAGGGGCCGGCCTCGTCGTAGGTCTCGTGCACCGGTGCCTCTATGGGAACGACATCTTTGGCAGTCAAAATTTTGTAATCCCTGAAGTTAGGATTCATGTTTTCACCTCTTTCCATAACAACCTGCTCGCTGAGGGCGTAGCCGATGCCCATCATCACGCCGCCATACACCTGTCCTTCCAGCAGCATTGGGTTAATGGCCTTGCCGACATCGTGGGCGGCCACATATTTCAATATTTTGACCTTACCGGTTTCTTCGTCCACTTTGACCCGCACACCATGGGAGCCGAAAGTGTAGGTCATGGACATGTTTCCTTTAAAATCTTTGCCCATATTCTCATTGGACGGATCATAGAAGTATTCGGCCATCAGCATTTGGCCACCATGGCTGAAATGGGCTTTTCGCAAAAGTTTGCCGATTTCAATGCGTTTTTCCGGATCCTCTTTGTCAACGATACAGCGATCGTGCAAAATCAGTTTTTCCAGCGGTGCTTCAAGCTGTTTGGCACCCAATTCAAGCAGACGGGATTTGATTTTGCGGGCCGCACCCAGGGCGGCATTACCGGCAATAAATGTTGTTCGGCTGGCATGGGCCCCCACATCCCAGGGACATACGTCTGTGTCGCTGTGAATGACATGAATATCGTCCACCTGCAAACCGAGTTCTTCGGCCACAATCTGAGCAACAATGGTATCCGCCCCCTGGCCCATGTCGGTGGCGCCGGTGAATAGATCGACTTTCCCGAAATCATCCATTTTGACGATCGTCCCGCAGCCATCCGATTTGTAGACCCTGGCGCCGCCACCGACATGAATCAGCGAGGCCATGCCGACACCTTCACCTTTTTTTTTGGGCAAGTCCCACTCGAGCGTTGCTTTGACGGAATCCATGCATCCCTCGAGGCCGCAGGTAGTAATGCGCAGATCCGCGGGAGAAACATCACCAGGCTGATTGGCGTTCATCCGGCGAAACTCAATGGGATCGATGCCCGCTTTTTCCGCCAGCATATCCATCGTGCTTTCGATCGCAAAAGTGGCCTGGGGATTGCCATACCCCCGCATTGCCTGGGAATAGGTATTGTTAGTGTAGACACATTTGGCCTCATAGCGTACATTGGGCACCCGGTAAAGGCTGGTAATGGGCATCATCATCACCGAAGGGGTCGTGGCGCCCCATGAGGTATAAGCGCCGTTATCCAGGATCATGGAGATATCCCTGAAAAGCAGTTTGCCTTTCTTATCGCATCCCTGGGTGATATGAGTGATAG
>JBAVYC010000490.1:0-2293 GCA_049698595.1 Desulfobacterales bacterium
GATACCAGCCCATTCCACCGGCACCGAAAAAACCCACTACCGTAGCGGCGCGAAAGGCCGTATCCCAGGTATAGATGGCAATTCCCGTCCAGGCCACCCGGACCTGGGGCAGCACGGCATAAACAAAAACCTTCAAAGGGTTGGCGCCGGTTGCCTGGATAGCCTCCACCTGGCCCTGGTTGATGGCTTCAATTTCTTCGGAGAAAAGCTTGCCGGCAAATCCTAAACTGAAGAGCGCCAACGCCAGCACACCCGGCAGCATGCCGAACCCCAGAATGGTGACAAACAGGATGGTCCAGATCATTTCGTGAACCGAGCGGCACAACATCAGTATGAGTCTTGAGATCGGATATAAGTAGCGCCGGTTGGGCGACATGTTGAAAGAAGCGAACCATGAAAGCGGGATGGCCAGCAGGATGCCGAAGAGCGCTCCCAGATAGGCCATCTTGACCGTTTCAACCACATATCCCAGGTATTCGCTGTCCAGGATGTAAGGAATATCCGGCGGATAATAGCGTTTTGAAAAAAGTGCCCAAAGCCGCCCGAACATGTCGGCGAAGCGCGAGAGGTGCACATTCAGGTATTCGATCGATATTGTCACGAAAACCAGAATCAACAGCAGTATCATGTATTTGATCAGTGATTGCGGAAATTTGAATCGACGCCATGTTCGCGGCGCCCCGGTTGTTAATTCATATAACTCTGTCGGCATGTTTTATACTCCGGTACCGCAAATTATTTTAACATAGCAACCTTGAGCCCCTGACCGAGTCAGTCCCATCGCAAAGACCGCTGAAATCGGATACCATGGAGGCCTGGAATAATGGAATATTGGAATGCTGGGTATGGTGGAATGAGATCTATTTTTATGCGAATGGCACTCATAAGATTTTAAAATCAGGACATCATCCGCTTTTGCAACCCAGTATTCCATCTTTCCAACATTCCACCATTCCAGTGCTTATCTTACGGCGAGCACCACATCTTTGGGATAAATTCAAAGCATACCAATAGATCAGGGCTCATCATCAAAGTATCGCCTTACGGCCGTAATAGGAACCAATCTCACCGATTCCAACCAGAAATAAAATGGCGATGATAACGGTGGTTACCCCGCCGTAATTGTACATGACCAGTTGTCTGTGAAATGTCAGTCCCAAACCGCCGGCACCGACCAGCCCCATGATGGTCGCCCGGCGAATGTTGATGTCCCACTGAAAAATCGCATTGCCCAGATATACCGGCAGAATCTGCGGTATCACACCATACAGGATAACCTGAAATTGATTGGCACCGGTTGCTTTGATGGCTTCCAAAGGACCCGGGTTGATATCTTCGATGGCCTCGGCAGTCAGCTTGGAAATAAAGCCGATCGACCGCATGGATACCGCCAGAATACCCGGAAAAGCACCCAGCCCAACGGCCGACACAAACAGCAGGCCCCACACGATTTCATGGACCGAGCGTGATAAGGTCATAATCGCACGACCGATGGGATAGGTAATAGGTTTGTAAGGGGTAATGTTGTGAGCGGCAAACCAGGATATCGGGATGGCCAGAACCAGGGCCAACATGGTGCCGAGGCAGGCAATCATAAACGTTTCAATGGTGGGTTTCACCAGTTGGCCAAACAGTGAAAAATCGGGGGGTAAAAAACGGGTCAAGGCCTTGAACACGGACCCGAAGGTTCCGATCCTGTCCCAGTCCGTATCTTCGATGATGGTACTTTGGATACTGAAAATGACCAGAATAAACACAATGCCATAGAGCACATAGCGAATGGCTTTGTTTTTCTTCCGGGTAGCAAGGATCTGCTTTAATTTTGATTCGTAAACCGCTGCACTCATGTCCGGCCCTCATTCCATGCATTCAAAGCAAACTGGGTCTATATTTCGGATCAGTCCAATCGGCGTCAATTCGGCTTAGTCGGCTTGAAGTTAGGCGGCTGGAAAGCTTGGTAGCTAAAAAATTTCACATTCTCTTAGCATCCCGGCATCCTTGCTTTCTAGCTTGCCAGCCGCTAACCTTATAATACTTCCATGGCATAAATCTCTTCCAGGGTGCCTTGATCGACGGTATCCGTCGGACCCTCAAATTTTTTGACACCGTCCTGCAGCCCAATCACTCTATTGGAAAAATCCAGCGCCAGCTGCACATCATGAATGTTGCATAAGACCGGCACCCCGGCTTCCCGGGACATGGTTTTAATCATTTCCATGACATCCCTGGCAATTTTGGGGTCAAGGCTGGAGGTGGGTTCGTCCACCAGTAGAAGCTGGGGTTGTTGAATGAT